>JADGBO010000064.1:5053-15426 GCA_015231465.1 Desulfamplus sp. | reverse complement strand
TTTTCCATGTCCAGGATCACATGCATTTCATCTGCCCTTCCACCGAAGATGAACATTGATCCCACGCCCGGGATGCGTTCAAAGTACTGTCTGATGTTATCCTCGAAATAGGTCATGTAATGGGTGAAAATAACAAACAAGATTAAAATAACTTTCGAAAAAGGAGCGGGAGATAAAAAAAATCCAGCCCGGGAATATGATGTTACGTTCATTTTTAATCCTCCGTAAAAGAGTCACTGATTAATTTTTTTACCCTGGAAACGGATACATTATTTCCATGTTTGTTTATCACTACAATTTCCGTGCCGCATATTGATATAATACCTATGCCCTGACGGAAACAATGAAGCATGAAAGTCCTCAAGAGCCTTCAAAAAACATGGACTTTCATATAACGGCCATGGCAGACTCATCTGCCACAACGAACAATGAAAGTCCAGGGAGCCTTAAAATATGGGGACTTTCATATAAAAAAAAATAAGGTGTAGCAGTGACCAATTCAGTAAGAAAAAAAGCGGTACTGGGACTTAAAACAGGGGACGTATTCACCTGCAGCCGGACATTTTCCAGGGAAGATGTCCTTCAGTTTGGCAACCTGACCAAGGATTATAATCCGGTTCATTACGATACCCGATGGACAGATGCAAAGGGTTTCAAATCCCTTGTCTGCCACGGTCTTCTCACGGGCAGCATGATATGTGAATTCGGCGGTCAAGTGGGATGGCTGGCCACAGGCATGGAGTTTAGATTTATCCATCCCGTCTATTTCAATGAGACCATTACATGCAGGGTGACAATTAAAAGCATTGAACCCAACGGCCGTGCCCAGGCTGATGCTGTTTTTACAAACCAGGATGGAAAAACCGTGGTCACCGCTTCCATGACCGGACGACTTCCCCTGGAAAATGAAAAAGAGATTTTGTCAAAGATGATGGAGGAAGGTGATCCCACCAACGGCCTTTGCAGCTAATGAAGATGCATGGGATGGCTTCCCGGGAACCGGAGGATGATGCTTGATAGCCAGGAATTGTGATAAATACCATCATACGGGATTTAACTCCCACGGCACTTGACACAAAATACATGAATATGTAATATTGGCTTCATTTTCCGGATTTAATAAAAAAAATTTGAATTGGAGAAATCAATGAAATCAATGGATGAACAGATTCTTCGCACTACAAAGGAAATTGTGGTCAAGTTTATTGAGATGGGACGTCTCTCCCCGTCAAACGTACACGAATCATTCAGGGATATTTACGCCACTGTCACTGAAACAGTTAATAGAGGGGCTGATTTGTCCATATCCCCTTTGAAAGAAGATGGAGAAAAATAATGGAGAAAAATAGATGAACCAGGATCAAACACTCTCTCTTAACTTCATGGTTGTGGATGATTCCGGCATTACAGCCAAAAAATTGACTAAAATGCTCCAAGAGCTGGGCCACAAGGTTGTCTGTGTTGCAAGAACCGGTCAGGAGGCCGTTGAAAAATATGAAAGTACCGTGCCGGATATGGTAACCATGGACATAACCATGCCAGGCATGGACGGCATAGAGGCCACAAGACAGATAATCAGAAAATACAAAGATGCCATGATAATAATGGTCACATCCCATGGTCAGGAGCATATGGTTATAGATGCCATACAGTCAGGAGCCAGGGGCTATGTGATAAAACCCTTCAAAGCAGAAACCCTGAGCAGATCCATCAATAAGATTATAGATAAATTTATGTCCGATGTATAGATCACTATAATTCCTAAATCTTCATGGCCCGGGTCCGGCCACTCCGAACATGGAAATAATATATTTATTTTTATAGTAATTGGATTATTTTACAAGAGATAATCAAATGCATATAATTACACGCAAAAGACTTAACGATTTTGCAGAGAAGAATCCTAAAGTTAAAACTGCCCTTCAAGATTGGTATAAATTGATTGAATATAGTAAAGGAAAATGGAAGGAGTGAATTATGTTAGCCTCTAAAATTCAGCAGACAATAAATATATGGCATCCTGTTTCTCAGATGTTATATGTTCCTCATACAGATAAGGAATATCATGAAACTGTTGAACTGCTGGACAGTTAACAGATGAGGTGGGAGAAGATGAAGCACATCCGTTGGCTTCATTAATGGAGATTTTGGGACTTCTCATTGAGAAATATGAAGATGAACATATTCCTGAGATTACAGAAATTTAAAAGTTCTTATATACCGATTTTCTAATCCAATGAATACACACAACCGAAAATACCTCAAAGATTACAGGCCTCCGGCATACTGGATTGATAGAATTGATCTCAGGTTTGATCTCACGGAAAAGGAGACCCTTGTCACCTCCACCATGGAGATAAGAAGAAACTGTGATGTTTCAGATAAATTAACCCCTCTTATCCTTGATTGCCGGCAGATGGATATTCTCTCGGTGGTTGCCAATGACAGGGTTCTCTGCACTGCTGACTATGAGCTGACACCGGAAACCTTTACCATTCCCCGGGTACCGGAAACCTTTACCCTGGAGATAAAAAATCGCCTGAGACCCCATGAGAACACGGCTCTCGAGGGCCTTTACAAATCCGGAGGGACCTTCTGCACCCAGTGTGAAGCAGAAGGGTTCAGAAGGATAACCTGCTTTCCGGACAGACCCGATGTTATGACCCTTTTTTCGTGCATAATAACTGCGGATAAAGACCGGTATCCGGTTCTTCTCTCCAACGGCAATCCGGTGGCATCCGGTGACCTTGACCGGGGCCGCCATTATGTGAAATGGGAGGATCCATTCAAGAAGCCCTCCTATCTCTTTGCCCTTGTGGCAGGTGATCTTGTATGCATAGAGGATATCTTCATCACACGTTCGGGAAGGGAGATCGACCTTAGGATATTTGTGGAGCATGAGAACAGTGAGAAGTGCGGCCATGCCATGAAATCCTTGAAGGAAGCCATGGCATGGGATGAGGAGCGGTTTGGTCTGGAGTATGATCTTGACATCTACCAGATAGTGGCGGTGAACGATTTCAACATGGGGGCAATGGAAAACAAGGGACTTAACATATTCAACTCAAAATATGTTCTTGCAAATCCTGAAATCGCGACAGATACGGACTTTATGAATATTCAGAGGGTGATTGCCCATGAATATTTCCACAACTGGACAGGCAACAGGGTCACCCTTAGAAACTGGTTTCAGTTGAGCCTCAAAGAGGGGTTAACCGTGTTCCGGGACCAGGAGTTTTCATCGGATATGAACTCCAGGGCCGTCCAGAGGATAACGGACGTGCAAAAGCTGCGAGCCTTCCAGTTTCCCGAGGATGCAGGTCCCATGGCCCATCCTGTAAGGCCGGAGTCCTACATTGAGATGAACAACTTCTATACTATGACCGTCTATGAAAAAGGTGCCGAAATTATAAGGATGATGTATGAGATTCTCGGAAAGGAGGCGTTCCACAGGGGCATGGAACTCTATTTTGAACGTTTCGACGGCCAGGCAGTTACCACCGGGGATTTTGTGAAAACCATGGAGGATGCATCCGAGGTGGATCTCTCTGGATTCAGATTGTGGTACTCCCAGTCCGGTACGCCCCGGGTCACCATCAAAAGGGAGTATGATGTCAAGTCAAAAACCCTCAGGGTGCATCTCAGCCAGTACACGGAACCGGACCATAACCAGGAGTATAAAAAGTCCCTGCACATTCCTGTGAAAACCGCCCTGGTTCTTCCCGGGGATGGGGAAAATGCCGGCACAGCTTTGCCCTTTGCCGGGGAAGAGGCAATCTTCCACCTCCAGGAGAGTCATCAGACCCTGACCTTCAAGGATGTTCCCGAGGGCACCCTTCCATCACTTTTCAGGGGATTTTCAGCTCCGGTTATAATCAAAAATGATTTTACCCCCCGGGAGCTTGCCGCTTTAATGGCCCGGGATACGGATCATTTCAACCGGTGGGATGCGGCCCGGCAGCTCTATTTCATGGAAATAGACAAAATTATCAGGCAGCTCCGGGAAAAAGAGTGCCATGATCACGACAACACCACCATAATATCACCCCATCTCATTGATGCTTTTAAAGGTACCCTCGCAGACAAAAATCTGGACAGATCCCTCATTGCCCGGACCCTTGCCCTTCCGGATGAGAGTGAAACAGCCCAGCAGTATGACCTTGTTGATGTCGAAGCCATACACAGGGCACTTCACACTCTTAAGCAGGGTATTGCCCGGGCAGCGGCTCCGGAACTTGAAGAGACCATCTCCATCTGTTCTAAGGCTGCCCCCCGGGATATCTCCCATGGGGCCATGGCTGACAGGAGTCTTAAAAATGTTGCCCTCTCATACATGGGGTCTCTTGATACCCATGCTGCCCACCTGATGATAGATGATCACTTCAACAATGCCCGGAACATGACCGATGAGATCGGGGCCCTTTCCATAATGTGCAGCTCCTCCTGTGATGAAAGTATGCTTGACAGGGCCCTGACCCTGTTCTATGAAAAGTGGAGGCATTACCCCCTGGTTATGGATAAATGGTTTTCAGTACAGGCTGCCTCGACAAGACCCGGTGCCTTTGAAAAAATAAAGGCATTGACCATACACCCGGATTTTTCATGGAGAAATCCCAATAGAATCCGCTCGGTCATGTCGGTTCTTGGAAACTCCAACCCATATGTGTTCCATGGGGCAGATGGAGAGGGTTACGAATTTTTTGCACAAAAGATAATCATGCTCGATAGAAGCAACCCCCAGATAGCTGCCCGCCTTGCATCGGCATTCAGCGGACTGAAAAAATATGATGAAAACCGACGGAGAATGATGGCAGGGCAGCTTGAAAAAATCGCCGCCGTCACTCCTCTTTCAAGGGATCTTTATGAAATTGTAAGAGCTTGTTTAAAAATTATTGAATAGCCGGCACACAAAATCAATAAAACAGTTGGGGTTATCTGGAGATATATAAAACCGATTCCTGAATATATTGAATGTCCACGGCTGCCATTGAGTCTCCCCTGACATGAAAGTTACTCACACTATAGAATTAAAGTTACTGACACTATAGGATTAAAGTTACTCACGCCATAGAATTAAAGTTGCTCACACTATAGGATTAAAGTTACTCACGCCATAGAATTAAAGTTACTCACACTATAGAATTAAGGTGGTATTTATCATGGATAACAATAGAGAAAGGCCCGTCACCCCATCACTGGTTACCACGAGGGAAGAACTCTCCCCGACATCTTTGGAAGGAGATATGCTTTTCGGAACATCCCCGGCATCTTTGGAAGGAGATATGCTTTTCGGAACATCCCCGGCATCTTTGGAAGGAACCCAGGTTCCCGTTCTGGAGGTCAGGGATCTGGCCATCTCATACAAGACACGAAAAGGGAGCATTCCAGCGGTCAGGGGGGTGAACTTTTCCGTGGGCCAGGGCGAGACACTGGGGCTTGTGGGGGAGTCGGGCTGCGGTAAAAGTACCATTGCCTTTGGAATACTCGATTTTCTCGGCACCAACGGTTATGTGGCCGGAGGGAGCATAAAGTTCATGGGGCAGGAGCTTGTGGGAAAACCCAGGGAGGAGTTGCGCAGGATAAGGGGCAACAACATCTCCATGGTATATCAGGATCCCATGCAGGCCCTGAATCCTTCCCTCACCATAGGCACCCAGCTCTCCGAGGTACTCACGACCCATAAAAGCATTGACCGTGAAGATGCCTGGGAGAAGAGCATCGCCATGCTTGAGCGGGTTTATATGCCCGATGCCCGCAATGTGATGGAGCGATATCCCCACATGATCTCGGGGGGGCAGCAGCAGCGGGTGGTCATTGCCATGGGTATGCTCAACAATCCCTCCCTTCTTATCATGGATGAGCCCACAACGGCCCTGGACGTTACCGTGGAGGCCGCTGTTCTTGATCTTGTGGATGACCTTAAAAAGGATTTCAGCACAGGAATCATCTTTATAACCCATAACCTTGGCGTTGTTGCCCGGGTGAGCGATAATCTATGCGTCATGTATGCCGGAGAGATGGTGGAGCGGGCACCCATACAGACCATATTCGACAATCCTGCCCATCCATATACCCGGGGCCTTCTCTCCTGCATTCCACGCCTCACCGACGATCTTGCCTACAACCGTCTCTGGTCCATAAGGGGAAGGGTTCCCCATCCTTCGGAGCGGGATGTGGTGCGATGCGTATTTTCTCCAAGGTGTGACTGGATGGAGAGAAACGGCATGCATGACCTTTGTGGTACCACCCATCCCGAGCTGGTGCAGGTGGGGGAGAAGCATCAGTCCCGCTGCTTCATGGGTGCAAAGACCCTTGGGGTAAGCATCAACGAGTATGCAAGGGGAAACCGAAAGCTTCTTGAAGAGGCCGCAGCAGACGATGACGATACCGGTACTGTTGATCCTGCCGGTGGCATTGATTCTGCCGTAGGTGTCCATTCTGCCGGAGGTGCCGGAGGGATCGGCATCACCTCCGGCACCCCGCACATTAAGGGGGATTCCGCCATTGCAAGGGTGAAAAATCTCAAGGTATATTACGAACACACCACAGGCTCAATTAAATCCATGTTCGGCATGGAGGAGAAGCAGTATGTAAAGGCTGTGGATGATGTCTCCATGAAAGTTCCCAGGGGGTCTGTCCTGGGAGTGGTCGGTGAGTCGGGGTGCGGCAAAAGCTCCCTTGTGAAGGGTCTTGTGGGCCTTGAGGAGATATCCGGCGGCAGGGCAACCCTCATGGGGCTTGATATCACCACTCCTGTGGCAAAGAGGAGCCTGGATCTCATAAAGGAACTCCAGATGGTTTTCCAGAATCCAGACTCCACCCTTAACCCCTCCTTTACCGTGGGACAGCAGATTGCCCGTCCCATCAGGCGTTTTAAAACCGTACCCGAAAAGGAGATACCCGCCGAGGTCCAGCGTCTTCTGCGGGAGGTCAAGCTTGACTCATATTACTACAACCGCTATCCAAGACAGCTTTCGGGCGGTGAGAAACAGCGGGTGGGCATTGCCAGGGCCCTGGCCAGCCGACCCAGCATGGTGATATGCGATGAGCCGGTTTCAGCCCTGGATGTGTCGGTGCAGGCAGCGGTGCTTAATCTCCTCAACGAGATCAAGGATGATCTCGGCACAACATTGATCTTCATTGCCCATGATCTAAGTGTGGTAAGGTTCATATCCGATTTCATAGCTGTCATGTACCTTGGCAAGATCGTGGAGTTCGGATCGGTGAGGCGCATATATCCCCCCCCCTATCACCCTTACACCGAAGCCCTTCTCTCGGCTGTGCCTGTGCCGGATCCCGTGGAGTCCCGCCGTGATTTTGTAAGGCTTTCCGGCGATGTTCCCAGTGCCATGAACCCGCCCGGGGGATGCCGGTTCCACACCAGATGCCCCAGGCGGGACATGCTCCCGGATGGTGGCAGGATATGCACCGAGGTACCACCGCCCTGGCAGAAGGGAAGGGGAACACATCGCATCATGTGCCACATCCCCATGGAAGAGCTGTCACAAATGAAAGCTGTGCTTCCCCTTGGCAAAGGATATGATGATATGCTCGTGAGTGATAAGTTCTCCCACTGACCACTGCTGATAGTACTGTAATGCAATATATAACCGCAATATATAACCGCAATATATGGTGTGGGATATGAGAACTTACAACTCTTGAGATGATATACATGAGAACTCGTGATATATATGAGGTTCGTTTCAGATTATTTTTGAATTTGGCGAAGGTGTTGATGTGAGATTGCGATTGATTTTAACGGTAAACCTTCATGGTTGGAGGCCAGCTACCCCCTCCCGTTAAACTTTCATAAAAAGGAAGATAGTAAAAAAGATTGGGCAATTATGGACAGACTGGCATTTGAAAAGTTAAGAGATTTGCCGGATAAAGAAATTTTGGATGATATTTCTTTCAAAAAAGAGAATAAAAACACATTGAGTTTTGATAATATCAGAGTTTATAATTCTATGGGGATTGATTTACTGCTTAACGGGAAATATAAACCTGATATTCCATCAGTCAGATTCAATTTCTGTGTTCGTGGCACAGGGCCTGTATGCAGAGTTGAGGTCAACAGTTCCATACATGGAGAAAGTGGACGTACGCATAAACATTCTTTACAAAAAGAGAATTGTCCAAGACGGAATCTCCCATATGCTGAACCCAGGGATGATTTAAAAGATAAAGACACCGGACAAATATGGGAAATTCTCTGTAAGCAGTCTAAAATAAACCATAAAGGAATATTTATTAAACCTGATGGATAGGAAAGGTAAATGATATGACAGTAAATTGTCAAAATATCACGGAATATCTCAAATCTTTTTCATTGGTAAAAGATTGTGATCTAATAAAAAGCGGAGATTTGCGTATCTCAACACCTTTTAATTATCCGAACGGTTCAAATATAGATCTTTTTCTGAGAAGAGATAATGATTTATTCGGTAATTATGTTCTTTCAGACTTGGGGCAGACAGCGGATTATGTTGACGATATGCAGTTTAATTTGTGGGCAACAAAAAAGAGACGGACAATAATTGATGATATTTGTAATTCTCTCAATATACTGCAGACAGACGGACAATTTCAGATACAACTCACTCCTGAAGATTTTAGACAATTTTATAATCCGATAGTCAGACTGTCTCAGGCTTGTATAAGAATCAGCGATCTGGTTTTTACACAAAGACTGATAACCAGCGGAACATTTCAGGATGAGGTGGAAGAATTTCTGTCTTTAAGTCATTTAAAATACGAGCCTGAAATAATTTTGAAGGGTGATTTTGATAATGAAGTAAAAGTTGATTTTAAAGTATATGGCGGGAATATTATTTCTTTAGTTCAGACACTGTCGGCGGGGACAAACAGTCATGCGGTTTCCAATGAAATATTCAGAAGATGGTATGACATTAAATCTTATAAAAACAGCAATCTATTTTTAACAGTATATGATCAAAGCTACAGTACTTATCGTGATGATGATATAAAAAGATTATCTGAATTGTCTGTCGTTTTAGGCTTTCCCAAAGAACAGGAACAGATAATAGAGAGTCTTGCAGCATAAAGAAAAGCTTAGGAATGAACACGAAATAACTTACCCATTCCTTAGTAATTGTGTTTGATTAACTTCCCAAGCTCCCATGGCAAGCCTGTAATAGGTGGCTGGGGATGAGATGAATGGGCAAGATATTAAAAATCAATTCCTTATTTGGAAAAAATAGCTGGCATACAAGGAAAAGGGACACTGCGAAAAAGAACGGGAATTCGGCATGATCATTGAAGAAGCTGTAAATGTACTTAAACTTGAAGCGGAAAGCATTCTCAAGCTCACTGAAAAGATAGGGTCGGACTTTGAGCAGATGGTGAATCTCATCTGCAATGCCCCGGGCAGGGTTATTGTTGCGGGCATAGGAAAATCAGGTCTTATCGGCAGAAAGATTGTGGCCACACTATCCAGTACCGGCACCAATGCCATGTTTCTCCATCCGGTGGAGGCCATGCATGGAGACCTGGGCATGGTGGCCCGGGATGATGTGTTTATTGCCATATCCAACAGCGGTGAAACAGCGGAACTCAACATCCTGCTCCCCTCCATCCGGGCCCTGGGCTGTGCCATGATAGCCTTTACAGGAAATCCCCAATCCACAATGGCCCGGGAGTGTGACCTTGTCATTGATACAGGCGTGGAGAGGGAGGCTTGTCCCCTGGGCCTTGCCCCCACATGCAGCACCACAGCCCAGCTTGCCATGGGGGATGCTCTTGCAGTTGTACTTATAAACAAAAAGGGATTCAAAACCAGTGATTTCAGAAGGTCCCATCCCGGGGGCACACTGGGACAGCGTTTATCCTGCATGACCGGCGAGATAATGTATTCCGGAAGTGCCATTCCCAGGGTTCCCATGGGAAGTTCCATGGAGGATGCCCTTTCCGAGATGGAAAAATACCGCCTTGGTGCCGTACTAATATTGGATGGTGATCACAGGGTAACCGGTATTATCACCGACGGAGATATAAGGCACATGGTAGCACTGAACACGGGAGGTTCAATTCCCATGAATCTCAAAAATATCCATGTTGAAGAGATGATGACCGCGGAACCCCATATGATTGCCCCTGAACTTCCTCTTTACGATGCCCTCAATCTGATGGAGAGACACCAGATTACCATACTTCCGGTTACTGACCTGGAGAACCGCCTCCTTGGAATTGTCCATCTGCACGACATCCTTGGCAAAGGCTCACTGAAATTTAAAGCCTGATATAGTTTTCCAGATAATGAAATTGGCAATCGTACTGTAGGGGCAGCCCCCTGTGGCTGCCCTTGGGAATGGATATGCTCAAAGATTTTTCTGGAAGTCTATAAAATTTTC
>JADGBO010000064.1:1449-4956 GCA_015231465.1 Desulfamplus sp. | reverse complement strand
ACTGAAATTTAAAGCCTGATATAGTTTTCCAGATAATGAAATTGGCAATCGTACTGTAGGGGCAGCCCCCTGTGGCTGCCCTTGGGAATGGATATGCTCAAAGATTTTTCTGGAAGTCTATAAAATTTTCGATAAGGACATAAACATGAAAAGCGAACTCATAACCAGTGCCCTAAATTCCCTGGATACCGCCATACCGACCCTGGGAGAGGCAAAAATACCATCCCCCTTGAAAATATCCTCCCAGTCCAAGGGGCACAGCACCGGGGGATACACCGATATTTTTGTAAGGGACAGCGACAGGATAATCTCCCTTATAAAAATAGACCAGGTAATGCACTACATGGAGAACGGCCTTGAAATTCCAAGTTTTGAACTGGCAGGTCCCAGGGAGAAGATATACTTTGATCCCAGCAAGCTTAAATGTGCCATTGTAACCTGCGGGGGGCTCTGCCCGGGCCTCAACGACATCATCCGTTCGGTGGTGCTGGAGCTTCATCATTGCTATGGTGTCAGAAATATTTACGGGATCAAATACGGTCTCCAGGGATTTATACCGGAATACGCCCACGATTTGGTGGAGCTTACCCCGGGGGCTGTCTCCAATATTCTCGGCATGGGTGGAACAATCCTTGGATCATCCAGGGGAACCCAGGATATAGGTGGGGTGGTTGACTGCCTGGAGCGTATGAACATAGGCATTCTCTTCATGGTTGGCGGTGACGGCACATTGATGGCCGCCAACCGCATTGCCGACGAAATCAATGAACGCCGTCTCAAAATAAGCGTGGTGGTCATACCGAAAACCATTGACAATGACATATTTCTTGTATCAAAAACCTTTGGTTTCGACACTGCCGTGGATATTGCCACCAATGCCATCAAGGGTGCCCATAACGAGGCCGAGGGTTATCCCTACGGCATTGGCCTTATAAAACTCATGGGCCGTCATGCAGGATTCCTTGCAGCCACGGCAGCCCTTGCCCAGCAGGATGCCAACTTTGTACTCATACCCGAAATAGAGATTGATCTCCACGGGGAGGGCGGGTTCCTTGCAGCCCTTGAAAAAAGGCTCATTGCAAGGAAACATGCGGTGGTTGTGGTTGCCGAAGGTGCGGGACAGAAATTTTTTTCGGATCAAAAGGTGGAGTATGACCCTTCAGGAAATATAAAGCTCAAAGACATAGGGGTGTTCCTGAAAAATGAGATAACAGAGTGGTTTAAGGGTAAAAACATGGAGATAACCCTTAAATACATAGATCCCAGCTACATGATAAGAAGCCTTCCGGCCAACTCCAATGACAGCGTGTTCTGCGGATTTCTCGGCAGGGATGCGGTACATGCCGGAATGGCGGGCAAAACCAAACTCCTGATAAGTCACTGGAACAACAATTATGTCCACATTCCCATGGAAGCTTCGTCAGGTAAAAGAAAAAATGTCAATCCCAAGGGTAAACTCTGGCAGTCTGTGCTTGAAGCCACCGGTCAGGGGAGACTTGTTAATGATCCCGGTCAAGGCTGATTTCCGGTTTAAGGTATATCTCCGTAAACTTGTGCTTCCTGGCTTTGTTCCGGTTCAAGGTATATCTCCGTAAACTTATGCTTCCTGGCTTTGTTCCGGTTCAAGGTATATCTCCGTAAACTTGTGCTTCCTGACTTTGTTCCGGTTCAAGGTTGATCTCGGTAAACTGGTTCTCCCGGACGTTGAGCAAAAATATCTCTTTACGGGCCATTCCGCTGCTTTCGAACATTGTGGTTCCGGTTGCTCCTTCATATATAAAGTTACCGGCAAGTGTGTTTTTCAAGGTAACTCTTGATGCTGTATCCGGCATCATGGCGGCAGCCATGAGAATGTAAACTGTGTCATAGGCAATGGCCTCTATAAAACCCGGAGCCTCTTTGTAAAGCATTGTGAACGAGCTGGAAAATCTTGCCGGTTCCGGTCTCCGGCTCCCCTGGAAGAATCCTTCGGTTATCACGGCATTTTTGATATAATCCCCGGACTCTTTAATCAGAAGGGGAGTGTGCCACAGGTTGGTGCCGAGAAGATGAATATCTCCCCGGTCATGGTAGGCGAACTGGGGCAGAATCAGTGCCAGTTTTGAAGGGGATTCAGGTATGAATACAGCACTTTTCTGCCCTCCGGAAGGGGAGGGTTTTCCAAGTATCCGAACCATCTTTTTTACAATATCTCCAAAATCCATCTTATCCTGGTCATAGCTCTCAATGGCCGCCACTTCCCCTCCCATCTCTTCGGCAATGCGGACAAAATGCTCCATATGGGTTATGCCGTATCGGTTTTCAGGATGGATAACACCGAACCTGCGGATGCCGAGAAGGTAAAAAGCGTGGTTCAAAAGGCCATTGACCTGTATTTCAGGGGTAAGAAAATTGCAGAATATATAGTCACCGGCATTTATCACCTCGCTCTTCTGGGTCATGCAGATCATGGGAATTCCCTTTTCCTGGGCCCTGGACGAGGCTGCCGAAGCCGTTATCATGGGGCCTGCAATGGCTGCCACATTTTCCACGGCAAGCTCATCCACACACTCAACGGCACGGTCATCCCGGGATTGGGAATCTTTTATTACAATACTTATCCCATCTCCATACCTCCGTGTGAGATCACCAAGGGCCATCTCAATTCCCCGGAGGGCCTTTTGTCCAAAAACGGCATATTTTCCGGACAGGGGCAGAATACAGCCTATTTTATTCCTTTGGAATGATTTATCCCTTATAAGCGATAAAATACTCCTTGCGTCCTGTGCATCACGATGTCCTGGATATTTTGTTGTGAATTCATTTAAAACATCCATGGCCCGGGAGTACTCTCCCCTGGCTGTATAGCTTAGTCCCAGTTTATACAGCAGCAGTGACTCGGGAATTCTGTTGACCCTTGATGCCATTATCATTTCAATCTCTTCAATCTCCAGTTCATTCAAAACCTTTCCTATTTTTAAAAGAATATCTTCTCTCTTTTCCAGGGGATACTTAGAGAGGAGTGAATTGTAATCGTTGACAGCATCCCTGTAATCGCCGGCTTTTGCATGATCATCAGCCTGCTTTTCCAGTATTTCCAAGGGGGAGAGTTCCGGCTTTGTTTCACGCTCTTCTTCAATGTCCGGGGGCGGTTCTTCAATCACCGCGGGTTGGTCTGGATGCCCGGGATGGGGTACCTTTTGGACACCGCAGGATGTGCAGACAAGTGAAATAAAAGTTAAAAGTAGAATTGAGGTAAATAGAAATCTGGGCATGAACATATCTCCTGGAATGTTTTTGATGATCATGGACTAAAAATGTTTTACAATCAATCTGTCTCAAGAAAGCTCCTACGATCAGGAAGTGTCGTAGGGGTGATTGACTCAACTGTCGATAAATTTACGGATCATCTCCCCGGCTTTACATATCTCTTCCGGTTCAAGCCGGATGATATCACTTTCACTCCTGAACCATGTCAGTTGACGTTTTGCATATCTTCGGGTATCTCTTTTAAGGAATTCCAGGGTT
>JADGBO010000064.1:0-1349 GCA_015231465.1 Desulfamplus sp. | reverse complement strand
ACGGATCATCTCCCCGGCTTTACATATCTCTTCCGGTTCAAGCCGGATGATATCACTTTCACTCCTGAACCATGTCAGTTGACGTTTTGCATATCTTCGGGTATCTCTTTTAAGGAATTCCAGGGTTTGATCCCAGGGAACACCATTGTTAATATGATCGCAGATGTGCCGGTAGCCGATGGAACCCATGGATTTGAGATTGCATGAATACCCCCTTTGGACAAGGGAGAGAACCTCATCAACCAGACCCTGTTCAATCATATTGTCAACTCGTTTTTCTATACGTTCATAAAGCAAGGATCGTTCCATATGAAGTCCGATTTTAAGGGCGGTATAACGCAGGGATTGAAATCCATGGCAATTTTGAAAGGATGAGATGGTTTTTCCTGTCACTTCCAGCACCTCCAGGGCACGAATTACCCTGAAGGAGTCGTTGGGATGGATACGGACGGCCGATGGGGGATCCATAAGGGCAAGTCTCTCATGGAGAGGCTGAGGTCCCTTTTCCAGGCACTCTTTTTCAAGTCTTTCAATAACATTGGGGTTTACTGTATGCTCCCGGAAAAGTCCATGCAGAAGGGCTTTGATGTAAAAACCGGTTCCACCCGCAACAATGGGAAGTTTCATGTTTTTGTGAAGATTGTCAATTACGACATCGGCATGGTTCATATATTTACCGGCATCATACTCCTGGTCCGGTTCAAGGAAGTCAATGAGATGATGGGGGGCCATCCGCCGCTCTTCCGGATCTGGTTTGGCTGTCCCGATATCCATGTATTTATATATTTGCATGGAGTCCGCCCCAATGATCTCACCATTGAATCTCCTGGCAAGGTCAATGGCAAAGCCGGTCTTGCCGATTCCCGTTGGGCCGCATATTATGATTATCTTGTTTTTCATCTTTTTTTTTGAAACAATAGAGAAAGTTAAATAAAGACTCGGTGTGCATGGTTCAGACTGAAATGGAGGGCGGCATCAATGATCCCATAAAATGCCGCTGCAGATCAGAAAACTTATGAATATTTGGCATCCTTCATATCAGATTAAAGTAGTTTACACTTCTTGTCTGGAGTAGAGACGCAATGCATTGCGTCTCTACGGCTGGGTTATTTTGCCATTGGAAAAGTGTGAACCGGCAAATGAAGGATGCCGAATATTTAACAGTAATATATAAAATCAAGACAAATCTCAACCGCAAAATATGGGGCGGCCGGAGTCCGGCCATGGAGGTTTACTTTGAGCCACAATATTTTTTTCCAACCTTTCAATCTACTTATTGACAAGAATAGCCTTGTGAGATATTGTAAAAAACTATCAATTCTAAGAGATAAGACGGCAAGCTTACTTTA
>JADGBO010000063.1 GCA_015231465.1 Desulfamplus sp. | reverse complement strand
GGAATCACCCTCAAGATAACTCCCCAGATCAGCAAGGACAGGCTGGTGAGGCTGAATGTGTTCCAGGAGATCACCAAGCTGGATTCGGTGAACCAGACCAATGAAAATCGCCCCACAACCCTCAAGCGCCAGATACAGACCACCCTTATAGTGGAGGACGGCAACACCGTGGTCATAGGAGGACTCATAGATGAAACCCTTTCCAAATCAAGCCAAAGTGTCCCCTGCCTGGGAACCATACCGGGGCTGGGGTATCTTTTCAGGACTGTTTCCGACGGAGAGGATCGCACCAATCTCTATGTCTTTCTAACTCCAAGGGTGGTAAAAAATCCCTTTGAGGCAGACACCATATACTTAGAAAAGAAGCAGGAGATAGATTCCATTAAAGAGGGGAGTATCAAACTATACAAAGGTGAGTAAGCCAAGTTTTGCCTTTGATGGTCAAAAGATGAGCCATCGAAAATGTCATATCTACCGTTGATGGTCAAAAAATGAGCCATCGAAAATGTCAGATTTTGACACCCCAGTTTAAAACAAAGGAAAAAGATGATCAAGTTTCCCTACGGCATGTTTGATTTCAAATCAATTATTACAGAAGGCTATTTCTACTGCGATAGAACTTCAAAAATTCCTCTGCTTGAAAATGCCAGATCACAGCTCTTTATCCGTCCAAGAAGATTTGGAAAAAGCCTTCTCCTCTCCATGCTTGAAAACTACTATGATATTGCAAAAAAGGATCACTTCGATGGAATATTCGGCCGCCTTGAAATAGGGAAAAATCCCACACCATTTAGAAATTCTTACTACATTTTAAAGTGGGATTTTTCCTGTATAGACACAACAGGAACTGTAGATGATATCAAGCAATCTCTTTTTAACCATATAAATTCTAAAATTAAGGGATTTGTCTTACACTATAAATATAATGGTATTGATTTACCGGAAGTTGAAATTGATCGTAATGATGCACTGTACTCATTGGATTCCCTTTTAAATTCCGTCAGATCAACTTATAGAGCCGTCTATCTTCTAATTGATGAATACGACAATTTTGCCAATAAAGTGATGATGGGAGTTCACAAAGATATCTCACGTTATGAGGCCCTTGTGCATGACGAGGGGATACTTCGTACCCTTTTTAATTTTGTAAAATCCAACACTACATCCACAGGGTTTGACAGGACTTTTATAACGGGAGTCTCCCCGGTTGTCATGAGTGATATAACAAGCGGCTACAATATTGCCGAAGATATCTACTTTCATAACAAATTAAATGATATATGTGGTTTTAAAGAGCATGAAGTGAGAAATGTGCTTAAAAGTATTGTAAAAGAGTGCGGACTTGATATTGAAAGGGCCGAGGAAGCAACGGCAATCATGAAAACATACTATAATGGCTATTGCTTTGTGCCAAGGCTTGATGAGTATGTATATAACCCCACCTTGTCACTCTATTTTTTTAAGCAGTTTCAGGAAACCTGTCTTTTCCCCTTTAAAATGCTTGATGCCAACCTTGCCACAGATGAATCCAAGCTTGAATACATCTCCCGAATACCTTCCGGCAATGAACTTCTTATCTATCTGACGGAAATAAACAATGAGGTGGCTGTCGAAAACCTTTCCGACCGTTTCGGCATCAATGAAATGCTGGACTCTGAATCCAAGGACACAAGATTTATATTGTCATTTTTATACTATTTTGGAGTTCTTACCCTTTGCGGAGAGACTGAAATGGGTGAGCTTGCCTTAAAGGTTCCCAACCTTGTAATACATGGTCTCTATGTAAACAGGGTACAGAGGATGCTCCTTCCCGAACCCCGGGAGAGGGATTTGGGCAAAATGGCCGCAAGGGAGGTTTATCAAAGGGGTAATATTGAATCTTTATGTGATTTTGTCGAGAATAGATATTTTTCAGTTTTCAAAAACAGAGATTACAGGTGGGCAAATGAGTTGACCCTTAAAACAGCATTTTTAACCCTGCTTTACAATGATACCCTTTACATTATGGATTCTGAATCGGAACTGAACCGGGGCTATGCTGATCTCACCATGATAATACGTCCTGATAAACGCCGATTTAAAATATCTGATGTATTGATAGAGTTCAAATTCGTAACCCTTCAGGATGTAAAGATGACGGGAGAAGAGGCAAAAAACTTGTCAAAGAACGTTCTTTACCAGTTGCCATCCATAAAATCGGCCCTGGAAGCCGGTCAAAGACAGGTATTGGAATATGGCAGGAAACTCGATGAAAAATATGGAAATCTAAGGCTTAAAAAATTTGTGGTAGTTGCCCTTGGTTTTGAAAGGGTCTGTTTTACGAAGGTGTCAACGACCCCGCCCACGAGGGACGGGGTTTCCTGCACCCGAGTTCTATGAATAGTTTTTCTGGAAATTTATACCAATGACTGATAGTAATGGCAATTTAAAAAGAATAGGCGTAGTGGGAGCAGGAAGCTGGGGAACTGCCCTGGCCAATCTACTGGCCGGAAAAGGCTATAATGTAAATCTCTGGGCATATGAGCCCGGGGTTGTACAGGATATAGCTGAAAACGGTGAAAACTCACTGTTTCTGCCGGGAATACCCATAGAGAATAGTATTTTCCCCACCAATGACCTTGGGGCTGTAGTAAAAGATAATCACATGCTTCTTCTCGTGGTTCCCTCCCACACCATGCGTGAAATGAGTCGGAGGATAAGTGCATTTATCAACCCCGGGACAATTGTAATCACGGCATCCAAGGGAATCGAAGACGACTCCTATCTCACCATGCACGGTGTAATTGCCCAATCAATACCGTCAATTAATAAGGATAAAATTGCGGTGCTGTCCGGGCCAAGTTTTGCAGAAGAGGTAGCCCGCAGGGTTCCCACTGCCATAAGCGTGGCCGCCGGCGACCTGGATACCGCTGTCAGGGTGCAGCATGTTTTTGCCGCAGACCATTTCCGGGTATATGTAAGTGACGACCCCATTGGTCTGGAACTTGGGGGAGCTGTGAAAAATGTAATTGCCATTGCTGCAGGTTTTGTGGACGGCATGAATCTCGGCCTTAACACCCGGGCGGCCGTCATCACCAGGGGACTTGCCGAGATAAGACGTCTCGGAGTAAGGATGGGTGCAAATCCACACACATTTGCCGGACTTTCCGGCGTAGGGGATCTCATCCTCACATGTACCGGGAACTTGAGCCGCAACTACACTGTGGGAAAACAGCTTGGCCAGGGCATGACCATTGCCGAAATCCAGAAAAAACGTCTTACCGTGGCAGAAGGGGTAAGAAATACCAGGTCGATCCATCATCTTGCAAAATCCCTTGGCATTGAACTTCCCATTATCAATGAGGTTTACAAGGCTCTGTATGAAAACAGCACCCCTGCCCATGCCATAGAGCGTCTCATGACAAGGCCCCTGGGCCATGAGACAAGCGAACTTGACTGAAATGTATCCGAACTTCACTGAAATGTGTCTGAACTTGACTGAACCTGTGCCATGAGACAAGCGAACTTGACTGAAATATCTCCAGGTGCGGCCTTTTTCGATGCCCACTGCCATCTCCAGGAGCCGGAGATAACCGACTCCCTGGACGATATCATGGAGAGGTGGCAGGGCATTGGCGGGGGGACCATTGTATGCTGCGGCACCAGGGAGCCGGACTGGAGACGGGTGCTTGAAATCGCGGATATATATAAAAATGTCCTGCCGTGTCTCGGTCTGCATCCCTGGTTTATCCCTGACATCGGCCATGGAACATCAGGAGCCCAGGACTTAGATAACACAGGGTACGCCAGCCCCATGGCTCTAAAGATGTCCGGGGGTGGGGCTTCCATGACTCCTAAAATGCCCGGAAGCGGGGCTTCGGGGGCGGCCGAATTCGGAAACTCCTTTGACTGCCTTGACAAACTTGAGGCCATGCTGGAGAGACTGGAGGCCATACTGGATGCAAACCCTTCCATTGCAGGCATTGGAGAGACCGGACTGGATTTGTTGGTCAAAGATATTGATCCGGTCCTTCAGGAAAGGGTATTCATGGCCCATATGACAATGGCAAGGGAGAGAAACCTTCCGGTTTCCATTCATGTACGCAAGGGATGGGACAGATTGATGGTAATTTTGAAAAAAACAGGTGCCCTTCCCCGGGGGGGCCTTATACACTCCTATTCAGGTTCCGCAGACATGGTTCCCATGCTGGAAAGATACGGCCTTTATATCTCATTCTCGGGATCGGTGACAAAACAGGGCAATAAAAAGGTGAAAAAAGCCCTTGCATCGGTCTCTCCGGACAGATTGCTCATTGAAACCGACAGTCCGGCAATTCTTCCGGAATCCCCTTGCCGACTAACCGGAGAGAGAACATCACCTGACTGGAATATGCCCGATGAAGTTTCCAGAACATCTTGCCGGCTGACCGGAGAGAGAACCTCACCCCTCTATCTCCAGGGATGGAACGAGCCTGCCAACATTACAATGATTGCCGCCTCGGCGGCAAATATTCTTGGAGTACCCCTTTCCAGGTTGATGGAGATGACATGGCAAAACGGCATAAGACTCTTCTCCCTGGGATGAAAACACAATTGCCTACGGTGAACTACCGGCCGATGCCGCAAAGAATGTTGCAGCAAAAATATGAGTCAACGATTAATTGAACCCAAATATACCTACGAAATAGATGAACCAGTGCCCCGATTGGCTTCATAATCATTGATTTTTGGCGTAAATGCTGGGGAAATAATATATTTGCCGCATCATTTTGGCATCTTCTGATAGCCATGCTGAAGTGGTTTGAAAAGTCAATATTTGGGTGATGAACCAAATCCTGAGCAAATTGAAAGAGGCGAATTTGACACCCCAGATTAAAAAGTCAGTAAAACCCGTCCATGAGATTTTGCAAGCTCTGGGACATTATCTTTTGATAATCAGAATTAAAAACAGGAGGTGTTCAATGACAGCAATGGTTAAATCAATAAACAGAAACGGACAGATAGCTTTAGGCAGAGAATATGCTGGTAAAACAGTTATGATAGAGCAGATTGAAACTGGTGTATGGATGTTGAAACTCGGTGAATTCATTCCTGCCAGTGAACGCTGGCTTCAAGATTCAAAAGTGTCTGATGAGTTGGAAGAGGCAGTTGCGTGGGCAGAAAATAATCCGCCTCAAGAATGTGATGTCAACTACCCCTAAGCACTTCGTGACTTAGGGGCTTGTAATTCAATTACAGGCCCGGTTGATTAGCTTAAGTGCTTCGCGCACTACGTTACCGGAGAATATATAGTCACTCCGGGATGCTCCACAAGTCCCGGACACTGAGGACAGTTGGTTAAACATCGCTGAGGGTAGGCGAAGTGCTACTGTCACAAAACCTTCGGGTAACATTAGCGATGTGGATCCACGTGTTTTGAGAGTTCACGGACAGAATTCGATGTATCTGTCACAAAAACTCTCATTCACCACTGTGGCAATTCATCCACGCAACATTAGCGTGATTGCGTGGTTTTCTTGCCACGTTAGTATAAAATCATGAAAAGCCAATTCAAAGAAAAAAAGTTTGACGAATGCGTCAGGCTTGACCTTAACAATCCTGTGTTTCAGCGACAGTTATTTGTTCTGCAGAAAAGTGAACAGTTGAGCGTGCTTAACACACTCAGGAAAATTTCAGGAATGACTTGGCAGCAAATCTATCAAGATTCAGGGCTTAAGTGGGAAGCCATTATTTCACGTAAAGGTCCTCACAATGAAAGACTTTACAGCTTGAGGATTGCAAAAGGGTTTAGAAGCGTGGCTTTTAGAGAAAATAGCTGGTTGAGAATCCTTTCTCTGCATCCTGATCACGATTCAGCCTATTTATAACCAACAAATTGCAATCCTGAATCAAAAAGTATTAACCAAACGCTGCACCAGACCACGCAGGACGTGAACGGCTCTTTTGGAGTTTGTCGGGGCCTAACTGGTGAGCTTGTTGTTGGCCACTGACGGCTGATGAAGACCGGCCACTGACGGCTCACAAAAAAAAGAGAGTTTCCAATGAACAAAACCGGCTATTTATATGATATAAGATATATGCTCCACGATGCAGGGCCCTATCATCCCGAGATGGCCGAAAGGCTCTCTGCCATTCATAAGGGTATAAAAGACGGGGGCCTTTTGGAGAAGGTAACTGTCATTCCCGCATCCCGGGCAGACTTGAAGTGGATAAAAACAGTCCATAAAGAGGCATATATAAGACGTTTCGAGGAGGTTTGCCTCTCCGGTAACTCACACTTTGACGACCATGACAACGGCATCTGCACCGAGACCTACGAAACAGCCTTCCTGGCCGTAGGAGGCATCCTGGACACCATAGACAGAATCATGGAAGGAGAGCTTAACAATGCCTTCTGTGCCGTAAGACCCCCCGGGCACCATGCCGAAGCCGATCGAGCCATGGGTTTCTGCTATTTCAACAATGTTGCCGTTGCCGCCCGCTATCTTCAACAGAGATGGCAGATAAAAAAAGTGGCCATAATAGATTTTGATGTCCACCACGGCAACGGAACCCAGCATATTTTTGAAACAGACCCCTCTGTCTTCTACTACTCCATCCATCAGCACCCCTCCTTTGCCTATCCCGGCACCGGAAGGGATTTTGAGACCGGAAAGAGTGAAGGCACAGGTTTTACAAAGAACTCCCTTGTACTTCCCGGCCAGGGGGATGGTGAGTACCAGATGCTGATCCAGGCCGACATGATACCGGCAATAAAAAAATTCGATCCTCAATTCCTGCTCATCTCAACAGGCTTTGATGCCCATGGGGAAGATGAAATGTCGGATACCCGGGTTACCACGGCCTGCTTTTCCTGGATCATGGAGACCATCATGGGGCTTGCAAAACAGCATACCCAGGGACGTATCGTTTCGGTTCTTGAAGGAGGTTACTTCATTCCAAGGCTTCCTGAACTTGCCCGAAACCATCTCTCCATATTGCTCAACGGCTGATGAACGGCTGATGAATTGATTACAAAAGTGCAACCATTTGGGAAAATGGGTGAAAAACACCCCTCTTTAAAGGAGAACAGATATGTTTGTCAACAGCTCCATGGTCAAAAAAGTCATTACCATCGATAAGAGTGCATCCCTTTTCGATGCCCAGGAAAAAATGGCTGCAAACAATATTCGCCATCTTCCGGTGGTGGATTCCCACCGGAAACTTGCCGGCATCATAACAGACAGAGACATAAGAAGTGCCATGCCCTACAAACTTCTAAAGGAGCCGGAAAATGCCCGGGACAGGGCAGATGAACTTCAAGCACTCACCGTGGAAGATATCATGACCAAAGATCCCATTACAATATCACCCATGGATACCATCCAGGATGCCCTACTAATGATTCAGCAGAACAAGGTGGGGGCATTCCCCGTGGTGGATCAGGAAGGAAATCTCAAGGGGATTCTCTCGGTGAGGGATCTTCTCAGGGCCTTCATCAATGTCCTCGGCATACGGGAGCCTGGTACCCTGATGGGAATACTTGTCCAGGAGAAGATCGGCCAGATGAAAAAAATCGTGGATGCCATAACCGAAGAGAATGTCTCCATAGGCAGCATACTTGTGGCAAGGCACTGGGAAGATGATAAAAGGGCGGTTTTTGTCTATCTGCTCACCAACAACGTCATGAGAGTGAAGAAAAAATTCAGGGAGGCCGGCTTTACACTGCTCAATCCCATGGAGTGGTACTTAGATCAGCTTCCCCAACATGATTGATTCCTTGACAGTTGTAAAGCAGCAGTGATATTTTTTTCCAACATAAGCATTCTTAATCGTCAAGGCCCCCTCCCACAAGGGGAAGGAGCCCAGACTCAGCACTACATGGCGGTTACCGGACAAGGCCCCCTACCAAGAGGGAAAGGTTTTCCCGCATCTGAGTTCTATGAAGAATGCATAAAAAAACTGGAATTTCACTATAAAATCACCGCAGCCCCTTCTGCGGTGTCCACCAGGAAGGATTGACAGATGAGTTTATCAATTTTACTGGTAGATGACTCAAAAATCATAAGAAAAGTCATTGCCAAAGAGTTGCCGTCCATTTTCAAAGACCGTGAATTGAAGCTCACCGAAGCCGCCGACGGCAACGAAGCCCTGGAGTATTTATGCTCCAACAGTTACGATCTCGTATTTCTGGACCTTACCATGCCCGAAAAAAACGGCTATGAAGTTCTTGAAGCCCTCAACGAAAAGGGAATCAAGGCCAATATTATAGTACTTACGGCGGACATCCAGCCGGAGGCGGAGAAAATAGTCAAAAAGCTTGGTGCCGTAGGATATATCAGGAAAGAGCGCCCCCTGAACATAACTCCCCTGATTGAAATTTTACAGGAAACCGGTATGCTATGACACATATTCTACTTAATGAAGATCAATACGAAATGCTCAAAGAGGTGGTAAACCTTGCCATGGGTCAGGCCGGAAGCGACCTTGCCACCATCCTTAAATCCTTTGTGGATCTTTCCGTCCCTGAAATCCAGATCATCCAGGCGGAAAATGTTGCCGCCAAAGTCCTTGAGGAGAGCGTTTTTACTGAAACCGAAAGGGTAAACCTTTTCAGGCAGTCATTTCACAATACATCCATGATAGAGGGTGAATCCATTGTCATATTCAACAATGAAACAAGAGAGCGTTTTTCTGAAATCCTGGGCATTTCAGATCATATGGAGGCCGTGGAAGAGATCGACTTCATGTTGGAGCTGACCAATCTCATGGTGGGAGCATGCCTGAACAGCATTTCAGAACAGCTTTTCAGCCGGCCCATGACATTCACATCCCCTGAAATGCTGTTTGAAAACCAGGAACTCAGGTCCGTTGCCTATGATTTTTTTAAAAGGGGTAATCTGAAATGGGACTACACACTACTCTCCAAAATAACCTTTAATCTGAAAGACAAATCATTTAAAAGCGATCTGTTGATTTTCATATCGGAAGCTGCCATAAAGGCTGTTAATAAATCCCTTGACAACATGCTGTCAGAGCTATGAACACCATGATCATCGACAATATAGAGACCATGCACAATATCGTAGAGAACATCAACATAGGTGTGACCATCCTGGACGAACAAAACAGGGTGCTGTTCTGGAACAGCTTCATGGCAAGGCACAGCGGTATCCCTTCCAGCGACCTGGTTGGAAAGAATATCTTCGAGACATTCTCATATCTTCCCATGCAGTGGATGGAGCTGAAACTGAGAAGCGTAAGGCTCATCAAAAATTACTCATTTGTATCATGGACCCAGAAGCCCTATCTCTTCCGTTTCAGCCATTCCAGCATGATGAAGGGAGAGTCCATTGAGTTCATGCACCAGAACTGCACCTTCATTCCCATCAAAAATCCGGCCACCGGAGAGATATATGTCTGCATAACCATACAGGACATGACAGATGTGGTCATATCCCATATGAAGCTCAAAGAGATCAACGACATAAACAAAACCCTTGAACTTATGACCAACCATGACAACCTGACATCCCTTTACAACAGGGTCTATGTTGAAAAGCAGATTGACTTTGAGTTCAATAAGGCCAAGCGTTACGGCAATATATTTTCAGTTATATTTTTTGATATTGACAGGTTCAAGGATGTCAATGACACCCATGGTCACCTTGCCGGGGACGAGGTCCTCAAAAATCTTGCCGAGAAAATAAAATCCCAACTGAGATCATCGGACATAATGGGGAGATATGGTGGAGAAGAGTTCATCCTGCTGCTGCCGGAAACCAATCTTGAAAACGCATCAAGCCTTTCCCAGCGGTTGAGGATATCCATTGAAAAGATGGTTACAAGTTACCATGACATCAAGATAATGGTCACCATAAGCCTTGGCGTGGTACAGTTCCGGCCCGACATTAAAAACTACCTTCAAATGATCCACGAGGCAGATATTGCCCTCTATCACTCCAAAAAGAACGGACGCAATGCCGTTACCCAGTATAAACTTACAGGGTGCCGGCTTATGAACTGCAGCCTGCCGGGATAAAACCCCGATTATAACAGTCATGGCGGCATTACCGCAACAATCGAATTGATGAAAATCCTTGAAAGGCCGGGACTTTCATATGCACCGTCTTTAAGATAAACCTTCATGGTCGGAGTCCGGCACCCCCCGATCATGGAAATAATGCATCCATTTTAACGATAAACCTTCATGGTCGGAGTCCGGCACCCCCCCGATCATGGAAATAATGTATCCATTTCCACGGTAAAGGCAAAACGAATGAACACATTCTATCAAGAGATTAAACGGATAAAAGAGGAACTTGGAAATAATATAGTAATTCCTGCTCACCATTATCAACGGGATGAAATCGTAGATTTTGCCGATTTCATCGGAGACTCCTACAAGCTTGCCCTGGACTGCTCAAAAACCGATGCACGCTATATTGTTTTCTGCGGTGTCCATTTCATGGCAGAGGGTGCCTCGGTACTGGCTGGCCATAATCAGATCGTGATAGCACCGGATACCGGGGCGGGCTGTCCCATGGCAGACATGATAAAAACGGAAGATGCCGGAAAAGCTTACGATCTTTTAACCAGGGAGTGCCCCCGGGAGATCGTTCCCGTGGTTTACATGAATTCAAGTGCAGAGATGAAGGCCTTTTGCGGAGCCCGAAAAGGCACTGTATGCACAAGCTCCAATGCTGCCAGGATAGTCAAGTCATTTCTTGATGAAGGCCGCTCAGTTCTCTTCTCACCGGACTTCAACCTTGGTGTCAATACAGCCAACGAGCTTGGCCTGGCCCGGGAAGAGATCGCTTTACTTAACCCTAACGGTACCTTGAAGGAAGGATATCCTGCCAGGGCAAAAATGTTTCTCTGGCCGGGCTTTTGCTACGTTCATCAATGTTTCTCCATAGAAGATATCACATATCTGAGGAAAGAATATCCGGATATTCGTATAATTGTACATCCCGAGTGCAGGGAAGAGGTTGTAAATGCAGCGGACCATGCCGGCTCCACATCCATGATATACAATACGGTAAGGGATTCCCCCCCGGGCACTGTCTGGGCCATCGGCACTGAATACAGCTTTGTGAACCGCATGGCATGGGAATTTAAAGAGAAAACCGTTGTGCCGCTTAAGAAATCACTTTGCACTGATATGAACCGTACAACCCTTGAAAAGCTTTTTAATGTCATGGTATCTGTGGAGAGGCATTTCAAGGGTAAAGGAGAGCTTTACAACGTAATTACAGTTCCGGAGAGCCTCAGGAAGGATGCTGGGGATGCCCTGGGGCGAATGATGGATATTGTGGAAAACAAAGTTACATAAAAAGGCACTTGGTAATTGGGTTTAATTAACTTACCCAAGCTCCCATGGCAAGCCTGTAATTAGGTAGCTGGGGATGAGATGAATGGGCAAGTTGTTAAAAATCAATTCCTTAAAGAATGAAGATAACATAAAATGAGACATTTTTACGATGTTGTGATTGTAGGTTCAGGTATTGCAGGACTCTGTGCAGGTATCATGCTGAAGGAGCATGGACTTGACACCGTTGTGATAACCAAGGAAGATAATCCATGTGAAACCGCCACAAATTATGCCCAGGGGGGCATAGTTGCATGGGAAGAGAGCGACTCTCCCCATCTTTTTATGGAGGATATCCTGGAGGCAGGATGCCGGCACAACAATGTGGAAGCGGTGAGGCTGCTTGCGGAAAAGGGACCTGGACTGGTCTTTGAATTTCTCATTGACCGTATCGGAATGGAGGGGTTGACATAACAAAGGAACCAATTCCGGTGGTTCCGGCCGCCCACTATTCCTGCGGAGGTATAAAAGTGGATACCCATGGAAGGACATCCATTGCAAATCTCTATGCCGTGGGGGAGGCTGCATGCAGCGGAGTACATGGGGCCAACCGACTGGCATCGACATCCCTGCTTGAGGGACTCGTCTGGGCCAGACAGGCAGCGGACCATATCGGTGAAAACATGAAAAAGATCGAAATTTCCCGATTCAACAGCATCCCTGACTGGAATCCCCCCTTATGCACCGAAGAGTTTGATCCCCTTCTTTTTCAGCAGGACTGGAAGATGATCCAATTGACCATGTGGAACTATGCAGGCATCTCAAGGAGCAAAAAAGGTCTGGAGCGTGCCCATGCCGATCTTGAGTACCATGCCCACAGGATATTCAAATTTTATAAAAACGCCCGACTGACCCGTCAAATCATAGAGCTGCGAAACGGCGTAATAAATGCTTCCCTGATTGTGAAGGCCGCGTCTCGGAACAAAAAGTCCATAGGATGTCATTTTATCCGTTAAAATCAATTCTCAAGGGTTATAAGTACTCATGTCAACTACCCCTACGGCACTTCGTGACCGTAGGGGTTTCCTTGAGGAGGTATTTATGAAAGTGAAGGAGCGAATCGCTCTCCTTGAAAAGGCCAATAGGGAGCTGACCCGGGAGATAAAGGAAAAAAAGAGTGAGTTGGAGATGCTCCAGGCCAGAAACATGGACCTGGAAGCTGAAAACATCAAACTGGAAAATACCTGCAGGGAGCTGGAGGAGTTTACCAATACCGTATCCCATGATCTCAGGGCACCGCTCCATGGGATATTCAACTTTGTATCCATTGTTCTTGAAGATCACTCCAGAACCATGGATTCCGAAGGTATCCGCATGATGGAGGCCATCATGGCCATCTGCCGGGGCCAGGAGAAGCAAATAGAAGATATGCTCAATTACTCCAGAATATCAAGGCATGAGTTGAAACAGGAGAAGGTCCCATGTATCCAGGCCATTGAATGTGCTCTCACGGCACTCCAGGAGGCCATAGAGAGAAACGGTATCAACGTAAGAATCATCCATCCCCTGCCGGTTTTCCACGGAGACAGTGCCATGCTCTGTACGGTTTTCCAGAATCTTATATCCAACGCCATAAAATTCAACGACCATGAAGGTCCTGACATAAAGGTGGAAATAGGGGGAGAACTCCCTTTGAACTCACCTTCAAATTCAATGGGCAAATCATCATGGGTGGAAGTTCCTGTCAGGGAAATTTCCACCCCTCCACACAATGAAAAGATCAGCCGGAATAGTGACCTGACACCCTGTCATGAGAAGATAAGCCGGGACAATGCCCTGACACAATGCTCCAATGCCCGGGGGAATTGGCCTCTATTCTATGTCCGGGACAACGGCATAGGTATAGAATCAAAAAACCTGGATAAAATTTTCAGCATATTCAAAAGGCTGCACCCCAGGGATCGGTATCAAGGAGGTACAGGATGCGGCCTCAGTATCGTCAAAAAGATCATTGAACGACATCGGGGCAGGCTTTGGCTTGAATCTGTCCCGGGGGAAGGTTCCACATTCTATTTTTCACTGCCTCCGGATCAACCCGCCTGCTGACTTCTGATCGCTGCCTACTGACTACTCTGCCCACTGAAACTTATGAGTAGGCATTTCAAACAGGAACAGACCATGATCAGACATTGTGGGTAAGAATTGGGGTGTCAAAATCTGACATTTTCCATTGCTCATTTTTTGACCATCAACGGTAGAGACGCAATGCATTGCGTCTCTACATCATCACGATTTGGGCATCAAATTGGTTTTTAAACACCCCAGGTAAGAATGGGTAAGAAGAAAGGAACAGATGGAAAATATATCTGAAAATAAACACATGACCGCCTTAAGGGAGAGGGCCAAAGAGGCTATGAAACAGCTCACAACCCTTGAGTATGGCCATGGAGAAAAGATGGATCACTCCAAGCTGCTGGAAGAGCTGAATATCTATCATATTGAACTGGAGATGCAGCACGATGAACTTCGGCAGGCACGGGATAACCTTGAGCAGGCACTTAAATATAGAACACAGCTTTTTGAAAAAGCACCCATAGGCTACTTCATAATGGACCTGGCAGGTATTGTACAGGAGGCTAACCGCACCTTTGTCAATTATATGGGAATACGCAAGGATTTCCTGGTGGGAAAGCGGTTTCAGTCATTTGTAACCCAAACCCATTTCATGAAATATCATCAAGCCATGCAAAAAATGATGCAGGACAGA
Organism: Desulfamplus sp.; assembly: GCA_015231465.1. GTDB lineage: Bacteria > Desulfobacterota > Desulfobacteria > Desulfobacterales > Desulfobacteraceae > Desulfamplus. Next base: position 1,403 of record JADGBO010000063.1, on the reverse strand, counting down.
GTCCCGGGATATGTGGAAGTGGAGCTGACAAGACCCAATACCCCCTGGTTCTGGGTACGCCTGGATTTCCAGTTCATGGATGATCCGGGAAACGAGGTAATTTTATGCTCGGTTTTGAATATATCCAATGAAAAAAAGGCCCGGGAGCAGCTCAGTGCCTTCAATCTTCAACTTGAAGAACAGGTTGCCCAGCGGACAGTGGCATTACAGGATGCCAACCAATCCCTCAAACTTGAGATTCAGGATCGAAAAACTGCTGAAAAAAAGGCCACAGATCTGGCTGAAAAACAGACCATTCTGCTTCGGGAGCTTCACCACCGTGTAAAAAACAACATGCAGATAGTCACAAGTCTTCTCAATCTTCAGTCAAGAAACATGACAGATACCAAGGCTCTTGCAGCACTCATGGAGAGCCAGCATAGAATCCGCTCCCTGGCCATTATCCATGAAATTCTCTATCAGTCAGACAATCTTGACTTCATCCCTTTTAAAATATACCTCAAAAAAATCATCCGGCACCTGGCTGTGGCCTATGACATCGGCAAAAAAGATATTCAGATACATGGGGATGCTGCTCTTTCAAAGGTTCACATTGATATTGCAATACCCCTGGGACTGATACTGACCGAGCTTGTCACCAACTCCATAAAACATGCTTTTCCCAATGGCGGAGCAGGAAAAATTTTTGTAACACTAGCACCAGCCAACTATCCTGCCACGTCCCCCTTAAAATATCCGGCCATGGAAGAAGCATCCCCAAAACCGGCCGATGAAAATAAAAACATGGAACTTTATCGTCTGACCGTAAGGGACAACGGCACAGGCCTTGCCGGAGGAACAGACATGGATGCCTACCACACCCTTGGATTCAAACTCGTACAGAGGCTTGCACTGGATCAGCTCCGGGGAAAACTTTATGTCACAACCGGTATCGGAACAGAGGTCTCTTTGGAATTTACCATTTAACTTGCCATGGTTGTCGTTTATTAGGGAATGGATATGCTCAAAGATTTTTCTGGAAGTCTATAAAACCCCCATGCCCTGACGGGCACAACTAACAATGAAAGTAGGGGCGATTCATGAATCGCCCCTACGGACGACTTTCATATAACCACCATGGCGGCATCACCGCCACAATCGAAGCATGAAAGTAGGGGAGTATTGCATACGCCCCTTAAAATATGGGGACTTTCATATAAAAAACAAAAAGAGGATTTAATGAAACTTATATCTGTCCGGAAAGTATCATATGACAATGGGGGATTCACGCTCATAGAGCTGATGGTGGTGGTGGTGATTCTTGGTGTTCTGGCAAGCCTCATTGTGCCCAGGATGATGGGCAGAACCGATGATGCCAAGATAGTGAAAGCAAAGGTTGACATAGCTGCCATTGAGACCGGCTT
>JADGBO010000062.1 GCA_015231465.1 Desulfamplus sp. | reverse complement strand
CTGCCCGTTTATGCTGCCCGTTGATGCTGCCCGCTGATATTGGTTAAATGGATATTCAAAATTCAGCATTTTCCTTGGGGAATCGGGGAGATATTATAATATTTCGATAATTGTTCTTGACAAAATGACCAATCATTATTAGATGATATAAGATTTTTGCCATGACTATGGCCGCCCTGGAAATCCATATCTCTTCTGATCACCTTAGGTCAAAGACCCCGCCCACAAGGGGCCAGGGTTTCCTGTACCTGAGTTCTATAAAGGCAGAATTTGTATAAATGTCGGTCAGTGACATTTATTTTTTTTAATATTAATCAGTTTTTAAGGAGTAAGTTAAATGTCTAAATTAGTAGCTCCCCATGGTGGAAAAGGTCTTGTGTGCTGCAAACTCGAAGGTGCTGAGCTTGAGGCTGAATTGAAAAAAGCGGCGGAACTTAAGAAAATTGAGATAAGCTCCCAGGTAAAGGGTGATCTTATCATGATGGGTATAGGCGGTTTCAGCCCCCTGAACGGTTTCATGACCAAAGCCGACTGGAAAGGTGTCTGTGCCGATTATCTTCTTGCCGACGGCACCTTCTGGCCTGTTCCCGTTATGCTTGATGCTTCCAAGGAAGATGCCGATGCCATAAAAGAAGGCGATGAAATAGCCCTTGAGAGAAACGGCCAGATTTATGCTACCATGAAGGTCACCGAGAAGTTTGAGATGACCGACGATGATAAAAAATGGGAGTCTGACAAAGTTTACAAGGGCCATGGCGAGGAGTCTGCCGATGATAAGTTCTGGGAGATCGCAATAAAAGATCATCCTGGTGTCCAGATGGTAATGGCCAGAAAAGAGTTCTGCCTTGCAGGCCCTGTCAAGGTTCTTTGCGAAGGTGAATTCCCCGAGAAGTTTAAAGGCGTTTATCTCACACCTGCCGAGACCCGGGCAATTTTTGATGAAAGGGGCTGGGCCAACGTGGCCTCCCTCCAGTTGAGAAACCCCATGCACAGATCCCACGAGCATCTTTGCAAGATTGCCATTGATGTGTGTGACGGCGTATTGATCCACTCCCTGATTGGCAACCTTAAACCCGGCGACATTCCCGCGGAAGTTCGTGTGAAATGTATTGATACCCTGGTCAAAGGTTATTTTGTGGAAGATAAGGTACTCCAGGCCGGCTATCCCCTTGACATGCGTTATGCAGGACCCCGGGAAGCCCTTCTCCACGCCACATTCCGCCAGAACTACGGTGTGAATAAAATGATCATCGGCCGTGACCATGCAGGCGTGGGCGACTTCTATACGCTGTTTGAGGCCCAGGAAATTTTTGACCAGATTCCAGCCCCGGCAGAGCCTGGCAAGGCCCTGATGTGTGAGCCTTTGAAAATTGACTGGACCTTCTACTGCTACAAATGCGATGGCATGGCATCCTTGAGAACATGCCCCCATGCCAAAGAGGACAGGGTTGTTCTTTCCGGTACAAAACTGCGCCACGCCCTCTCCAATAATGAAGAGGTTGTGGATCACTTTGGCCGGGACGAGGTACTTGCCATTCTCCGTGAGTACTATGCCAGCCTGACCGAAAAGGTAGAAGTAAAACTCCAGAGTCATGCAGAAGGTTCAAAAATGTAAGGGGTCTTCTTGATTTGTTTCTGAGTATCTGATTTGATTTAGAAAAGGGGAGTTTCTTTCATGGAAAGTCCCCTTTTCTGGTTAAAGTCCATATGTGATACAAAGTGTCATAGACATGGCCCATTAAAATATATTGAAACCTGTTTCTCGACTCGTGAGTGATAAGTTCTCCCATTTGCCACTACTGATAGTACTATAATGCAATATATTACAACAATATATGGTGTGGAGTATGAGAACTTACAACTCTTGAGTTTCTCGATAAATTAACCCATTGTTTGTATTGGAAAGTAAAATGGTCAGACCCGTCATCAGTAGAAAAGTTGGATATAAGCCTGAAGTTAGTTATTTTAAGCCGAGAGGCATACCCATGCTTGATTTGACCGAGGTGTCCCTTACGGTTGATGAACGTGAAGCCCTGAGACTTGCAGACCTCCAGGGATTGTCCCATGAAGAGGGCGGAGAGTTGATGGAGGTCTCCAGGGCAACCTTTGGAAGGATTTTGCGCAACGCCAGAAGGATTGTTGCCGATGCCATAATAAACGGGAAGGCGATCAAGGTAGAGGGCGGTAACTACGAAATAGTTATCCGGCCCAGGATTTTTGTATGCGAAAATTGCGGTTATGAGTGGGAAGAACCTCCAGGAACAGGACGACCCCAGTGCTGTCCATCGTGCAAAGGCGAAGAGCTTACAAGAAAATAGCACTGCCAGTACTCCAGTGAATAAAAATCAATTCCTAAAGTTCTTCGGGGGGGAATGCAACCACTTCGTCAATGGTTTGTGCGTTTGACAGTATCATGGCAAGCCTGTCTATTCCAAGGGCAATGCCGGCTGTGGGGGGCATGTTTTTAAGATCATCAAGAAATTTTTCCGGCATCTTCATGTCCGGGTAACTGTTGCCTTTGCCTGTCCGGGCTTTTTGTGCTTCAATGACCTTTATGAACCTCTCTCTCTGCTCCCCGGGGTCCGTCAGTTCTGAAAATCCGTTGGCAAGCTCCATGCCTGCTATGTAAAGTTCAAATCTTTCCGCCCGGGGTTCCGGCAAAGCTGAACCATGGGAAGTTGACTCATTTACACCGTGGGATTTAAGTCTTGCAAGGGCGGCCATGGAAGCGGGATAGTCATAGATGAATGTAGGGGTTTGGGTTCCAAGATTGGGTTCAATGTCAAATGCCATGATCTCATCAAAGGACCCGGACATTACAGCCTCATCCATGGTCATGGTGCTGTACCGGTCAAAGGCATGGCTCACCTGAATTTTTTCCCACTCCTGGTCCAGACAAATTGTGTGATCTCCATAGACCAGTAGTGAATTGCCGGTTTTTTTTGCCGCATGGCGGATCATGTCCCGGCACTCATCCATGAGTTCCATATATGAAAAGTCCCTTTTATACCACTCCAGGAGGGTCATTTCGGAGAGATGACGTTCACCTCTCTCATCTTTTCTAAAACATTTGCATATCTGAAATATTTTGCCATATCCCCGGGCAGCAAGTCTTTTCATGCAGATTTCAGGGGAGGACTGGAGATACCAGCCCTCACATGTGAAGGGTGCAATATGATCTTCGGGTATGGTTACGGGAATTCTCAGGGGTGTCTCCACCTCCAGGTATCCCTTTGTTTCAAAAAAATTGCGTATGGCCCTTATCATGAGAGCCCTTTTCTCAAGATTTGTAGTCATGTATTATATATTGGTCATTGGGTCTGTTCTGGAGGAAAAGGCGGTCGTGGCGGCTGCTTTTTTTTGCCTGTTCAAACATGTCATATCCTGTTTCCGTGCAGGCATGACAGGCATTCAAAGGTATATGTATGCCAATAACCCTGGTTCCCGGCATGGCCTGGGAGTCTATTTCCATGGCACCGGCACAGTCGCGGCAGATTCTTATCTTCTCCTTCTGCCTCTCGAAGATGTTGTCCGTGTCATAGAATATCTCCCTGTGACGTTCCTGTATGGTGCCGGGTTTTCCTGATTTTTCCCGCATCTCATGGCGTTTGGACCAGTAGTCGTTGATGATCCTCACCGTCCGTTTTATATGGTCGGTGACATTTGAAGGCTGTTTAAGCTTTTCAGGGTTGTAATCCGGCTCCACCACCCTGGAGTAATCCATACCTGCCATGGCAAGTATTATGCCGAGATTGACGTAGGGGAGGGCACCTTCAATGGAGTAGCCACCTTCAAGAACCGCGATGTCGGGTTTGAGCAGGGTTGTAAGTTCTGCATAGCCCTGGGCCGAGAAGTTCATGTTGGTCAATGGATCCGTGTAGTGGTTGTCCTGGCCTGCGGAATTGACGATAATTTCCGGTTTGAACTCCTCAATGGCAGGGAGTACGCAGCTTTGGATCACCTCAAGATACCCCTCGGTGGCTGTTCCTGGAGGAAGGGGGATGTTCAGGTTGGAGCCTTTGGCGTTGGGGCCGCCAAGCTCCCCGGTGAATCCTGAACCCGGATAGAGGGTTCTGCCGTCCTGGTGAATGGATATGAAAAGGGTGTCTGGATCGTGCCAGTAAATATCGTTGGTGCCGTCACCGTGGTGGCAGTCGGTATCCACGATGGCAACCCTTCGCACGTGGTATTTTTGTCGTATCATCTCCACCATGATGGCTTCGATGTTTATGTAGCAGAAACCCCGGCCTCCGTGGACCATACGCATGGCATGGTGCCCGGGAGGACGGACAAGGGCAAATCCGTTTGCAATCTCTTTTTCCATGACGGCCCTGGCAATGGCTGCGGCTCCCCCGGCACTGATCATGTGGGACTCGGTTGTCACCGATGCCTCGTCCGGAACACAGAAGTGGGTTCTTTGTATGTCGTGGGCAGTGACAATGTCCGGTTTGTACTCCACAACCCCTTCAATATCGAAAACCCCCTCCTCCATTACCTGATCCTGGGTGTAAAGCAGTCTCTCCTCCCTCTCGGGATGGGTGGGATCAATGGCCCAGTCAAAGGCTGGAAAAAATACAAGACCCGTTTTTTTAGATGCTTTCAGCATTGTCTTTCCTTTTTTCTTACTCACTCTTACTCATTGGTAAGCATTTCCACGGTAAACCCTCATGGTCGGAGTCCGACCGTCTCCAATCATGGAAATAACGTATCCATTTCCACGGTAAACCCTCATGGTTGGAGGCCGACCGTCTCCAATCATGGAAATAACGTATCCATTTACACGGTAAACCCTCATGGTTGGAGGCCAGCCACCCCTCCCCGACCATGGAAATAAAGTATCCATTTCCACGGTAAAGAATGAGAGCTGATTTCTATAAAATGGCTGCCAGGGAGAAGTCCTTTATCAGGCCTGGTTTTACCTGCATCTTGATGCGGAATATCTTTCCATGCATTGAAAACCGCCTGACAATGTTGAACTCCTGAAATTCAATCAGTTCCGTTTCCAGGTTTTCCTGGCTTGCTCCTGACATAATGGCTTTTCTCTCCAGAAATATCCGGGCTGTCTCTAAGGCATCTGATTTTTGGTATTTTGGTGATATTTTTTCAGAGTAGTTCTCTTCAGGGATATATACCATACCCTGCTCGGTATCTGCCATAAGGGATATTTCGCATGTGGTCCTGGCAAGGGCGGCTCCTATGGCATTGGCCACGGAACTCATGGGGAGGGCAATGGTTTCAATTCCTGAGAGTTCCTGGATTTTTTCGGCCATAAAAGATGCGGGCCCGCCGAGAAGGAGTATTTTTCGGGGATTTATCTGATAGCCTTCAAGGAATTCATGAACCGTATAGACAGGTTTGCTGTTGATCTGATCCACCATTTTACGGGTCATCTCCACAATCCTTGCACAGGTCTCGTGAAATATCATCTGGGCGGCCTCAAGGTTGGGGACCTCCAGCTTGGAGGCTGTCATGGCAATGGCTTTTTCGGCCAGGACTCTCTCTCCGTCCTCCATTTTTCCGAGATATATCATGGCATCGGTGGGGGTGGGAGAGGGGCCCCCAAAGGCCATGGCAGGACCCCGGCGATGGGGGCCTATTTTTAATTTTTTATTCTTGACGGTTACCTCGCTGTCTCCGCCGATGCCTTTGGAAATGGTCTGAAGTGCCCTGATGAGACTTTTATATTTTCCCCGGCCTATGCCCACCGGCTCCAGCAGCGGGGCGCCGTTGACGAGAATTGCAATATCCGTTGTGGTTCCGCCTATGTCCAGGACCAGGGAATCCATGTCGGTAGGTGCGTGGGGAATGGCTCCCATTACGCTGGCAGCCGGGCCTGACAGTACGGTCTGGCCCGGAAATTCCATGGATGTTGCAAGGTTCATGGTTCCGCCGTCGGCTTTCAGAATCTGGATGGGGATGGTAAGTCCTTTCTGCTTAAGGGTATCTGACACGGCGTTGAAAAAATTTCTGTGGAGGCTGTAAACCGATGTGTTGAGGAATACCGTTGATATTCTCCGGGGAAAATTGAGATTGCCCGAGACGCGATGGCCCAGGAAAACTGGATCGAAATCGTCATTGATCAGGGATTTTATCTTAAGCTCGTGGGCTGGATTCCTGGGCGAAAATTTGCCGATGACCCCTACATATCTTATTCCGGCCTGTTTCATCTCTTCGCATATCGCGGCTATCTCCCCGGCATCAATGGGCTGGACTTCCCTTCCCCGGTGATCTATGGAACCGGAAACAGGATAGTAATGTTCTCCCCGCTTGAAGTTCATGGGATCTATTCCAGGTCCCGCAGAGACGATTATACCGACGGTGTCAAGATTCCTCTGAACAACGCTGTTTGTGGTAAGGGTCGTGCTTATGACCACCCGTTTTACTTTACTTATATCGGTGGAATCAAGCAGGAGATTGAAGCAGGTGAGTACCGTATTGAAGAGATTTGAGGCATCGGTGGGAACCTTTATGTTTTTGACAACACCCTGTTCACTCAGAAGTACTGCATCTGCATGGGTTCCGCCGACATCAAGTCCTATTATCATGGCATTTCCCCGTAAATATAAATTGATTATGTCAAGGAGTCGATATTGAAAGCTGTTTGACAATTCCCGGACAGTTTGTTTTTACATCTTATTCAAGAAAGCCCCTACGGTCACGAAGTGCCGTAGGGGTGATTGACTTTGTCAGAATGGATTCCGTCCCCGCACATCATTTCCGCGGTCAACAAACATGACTGGCGTTAAGTCAGCCCCGAAGATGAGAATTTTGATTCATTTCCACGGTAAACCTTCATGGTTTGAGGCCAGCCACCCCGGATCATGGAAATAATGTATTCATTTCCACGGTAAACCTTCATGGTCGGGGTTCAGCCACCCCGGATCATGGAAATAATGTATCCATTTCCACGGTAAACCTTCATGGTCGGGGTTCGGCCACCCCGAATCATGGAAATAATGTATCCATTTCCACGGTAAATAATATCTAATATTTCAAAAATGAAATCAGAATATCAGCGGGGACGATTTTTAATTCTTTATTTTTAATTTTTTGGACATGTATGTTTTTTGATGTGTGTTCACGAGACTGTACAGATATCCGGCAATTTGATGATATCTGATTTTTTTTGAGATAAACAGAAAACAGAAAATATGTCAAACATATTTTGATGGTTCCGCCGCATGAAAATAAAATAGAAATCCATGAAATCTGTTTTACTTTATGAGGAAATAGTTTAAATGTAGTATATCACGTTTTAATGGCAAGAGCGTTGGTTTGATGCCAAGTAATATGTAAACTTAAAAAAATGAGGAGATTAGCTTTGGCTGTTGTTGAGTGGAAAAAGGAAAAAAGTACTGCTTTGGTGACTATGTGCAATGGTGCCAATCGGCAAAATCTTGAGTTTGCAGAGAGAATGGAGGTGATTTTTGATGAAATAGAGCAGGATAAAGAGCTGTTTTCCGTGGTTCTGACCTCGTCGGATGAAAAAAACTTTTCCCAGGGTGTGGATATTGAGTGGCTCGGGGCCAGACTTGCCGAAAAGGATTTTGACAGCGTCAAATCATTTATGTATGCTATGAATCGTGTCTTCAAACGGATACTTCTCCTGCCCCTCCCTGTTGTCGCTGCCATAAACGGACATGCCTTCGGCAACGGTGCCATGCTGGCCTGTGCCTGTGATTTCAGGTTCATGAGAAAGGACAGGGGATATTTCTGTTTTCCGGAAGTTGACATCAGCATTCCTTTTCTGCCGGGAATGATCGCATTTGTTCGTAAAGCCGTCCCTGAATATAAATTCAACGAGATGAAACTCACCGGAAGGCGTATTGCCGCAGATGAACTCTCGGAGCATCATGTGATTGAGAAAGCATGTGACGATCTCTCTTCTCTCATGGAAGAGTCCATGGCATTTGCCGGAACTTTCATGAAAAAGAGGGGGATTTTCGGGGAACATAAAAAAAGAATGTATAAATCAATAATAGCTGTTATGGATGAAGAGGATCCGGAATTTATAGATTCCCTGAACCTGTTTATCCAGGAGTGATTTGTCTAAAAGTGATAATTATTGACGGTCGGTCCTGTTTGACCGCCTTGATAGAATCCCTGAGCGTGTTTATCCAGGAGTGATTTGTCTAAAAGTGATCATTATCGGCGGTCGGTGCTGTTTATCGGCGGTCGGTACTGTTTATGGGCGGTCGGCACTGTTTGACCGCCTTGGTTTAACATAATAAAATAAGGGGGATAAGTATTTGGAAAAAAAAATGCCTAAGTATTACGATGATGTTGAAAAATGTGTCGATGATTTAATAGCCAAGGTCGGTAAAAAAGTTGTTCTTGCCGCCCCCCTGGCCCTTGCAAAACCCTGTCAGTTAATTAATTCACTATATCGCAGGGCCAAGCAGGATCCATCATTTCAATTCACCCTTGTCACGGCGGTGTCACTGGAGAAACCAACCTGGTCCAGTGAGCTTGAGAGGCGGTTCATGCAGCCCCTGGTGGAGAGAATCTGGGAGGACTATCCTGATTTTGAGTATGTTTTGGATATGAGGAAAAAGAGCATTCCCCCCAACTTCACCCTTGTTGAATTTTTCAACAAGGCCGGAGGATGGATGGGCAACTCCCATGCCGCCCAGAACTATCTCGGCTCTAATTACACACATGCTGTAAGGGATGCTGTAATCAACGAGTGCAATGTGGTGGCCCAGCTTGTGGCCCAAAAGGAGATAGACGGTCAACTGAAATACAGCATGAGTTCCAATCCAGATACCCATCTTGACGGAGCCAGGATGCTCAGGGAGATAGAGGCCCGGGGGGATCAGAAAGTTGCCGTGATCGCCCAGACCCATGACGATATGCCCTTCATGTACGGAAAGGCCGTGGTTGATCCCGATTTTTACGACATGGTCATTGAAAATCCAGATTACCATTTTAAACTGTTCGGTGCCCCAAAGGAACCTGTGAACAGTGTGGACTGGATGATCGGCCTCCATGCAAGCACCCTTGTAAAGGATGGCGGAACCATACAGGTGGGCATAGGTTCCCTCGGGGATGCCATTGTGGGGGGCGTTGAGATGCGGCACAAGCATAATGATGCCTATCAGAGATTTGTCAATGATGCTGAAATATACCCCAAATTCAAAGACCTCATTGACTCGGTGGGGGGCATCGCTTCGTTTGACAAGGGCCTCCTGGGTTCATCCGAGATGCTTGTGGACAGCCTCATTGAGCTTTTCAAGGGAGATATACTTAAACGTAAGGCCTATGAGGATGTGCGCCTCCAGAAGGTTATCAACGATAACGGATTCAGCGATGACCAGGTACCGGAAATCTTCAGGGCCCTTGTAAATGGAAAATTGGTCCATGGAAGAATCAAAAAGAGCGAGTTTGATTTTTTTCAGAAGTTCGGCATTTTCAAGGCTAATATGACCTATGAAAATGGTTCCGCTGTTCTTGATGGAAAATCCTACTCCCTTGACATGTCCGTGGAGGAGAACCTGGAGGCCGTTGTTGCCCAGTGCCTTGGCGATACCCTGAAAAATGGCATAGCACTTTATGCAAGCTTCTTCGTGGGCCCCCACGCCTTCTATAAATGTCTCCGGGAGATGGATGAGGAGAGACTCAAGCTCATTGATATGAGAAGTGTTGACTATGTCAATCATCTCTATGGCAACGAGGAGTTGAAACGGCTCCAGCGCACGGACGGACGTTTTATCAATGCAGGGCTTATGGTCACCCTTGCAGGTGCGGTTGTGGCTGACGGCCTGGAAGACAACCGGATTATAAGCGGACCCGGCGGGCAGTACAATTTTGTATCCATGGCCCATGAGCTGGCTGGTGCCAGAGCAGTTACCATGATCAGAAGCACCAGGGGAGAGGGTTCCAAGGCGGTCTCCAATGTTGTCTGGCAGTATGGCCACACCACAATTCCGAGACATTTGAGGGATATTGTGGTAACCGAGTACGGTATCGCAGATTTGAGGGGACGGCCTGACAGGGAAGTTATGAAAAGGCTTATCTGCATAGCAGATTCAAGATTCCAGGAAGATCTTCTTGCCAAGGCTAAAAAAATGGGTAAAATTCCTGCCGAGTGGCAGATTCCGGATCAGTTCAGGAACAACCTGCCCGAAACCCTTGAAAAGAAGCTTGCCCCTTACAGGCTTGAGGGATATTTCAAGCCATTCCCCTTTGGCACTGATTTTACCGATGAAGAGATTGCCCTGGGTAAGGCTCTGAAAGGTTTGAAGGCCATGGCTTCGGAGAGTAAATTTTCCATTATGCCGGGTCTTATAAGCAAAACCCTCTCATCCATTCCTGAAAAGGCAAAGCCTTATCTCAAACGCATGGATCTTGAACATCCCTCAAATGTCCAGGAACGGCTTATGCAGAAAATGGTTATATTTGCCTTGAGTTCGGCCGGTCAGATATAGTTTTCCAGATATCCGAAATATCAAAACATTGAAGGGCAACCCCAGGGGGGGCTGCCCTTTTCAAATTAAAAGCCGATGTTTAAATTAAAGGCCGATGTTTAGACTAAAGGCCGATGTTTAGACTAAAGGCCGATGTTTAGACTAAAGGCCGATGTCTAAACTAAAGGCCGGTGTTTAGACTAAAGGCCGATGTCTAAACTAAAGGCCGGTGTCTAAATTAAAGGCCGGTGTCTAAATTAAAGGCCGATGTTGGAACTTATGACATTGGTGTCAAACTCCCCTTCCGCAAGCATCCTTAGTGCATCCTGAACCCTGATCCAATCTTCCATTGTATAGGTCAGACCTGGTATTTTGGAGAATGCCTCATACCTTTTTTTGAGATAGACCTCCATATCTTTTTCAGAGGCATCATCATATTCAAAGATTGAAAAAGCCCTGTTATCCCCCTCTCCGTCATTATAGATATAGGTGTCAATGAGTTTGACATTGCCTTCCGGAGAAGGAAGCTGGGTGTAACATTCCGCGACCTTGTCTGCGGCATCCTGGGGAAAAGTGATGGTACCGATTTTGATCATGATTTAATTCCTTCATTTTTAATAAGGGATTTCACCATATAACCACCATGGCGGCATTACCGCCACAATCGAAGCATGAAAGTCCCGGGAGCCTTAAAATATGGGGGACTTTCATATAAATATAGACTTCCAGAATAAATCAATTCTTAAGGGCAGCCCCAAGGGAGTGTCCCTACAGTATGGTTGCCCATTTCATTATCTGGAAAACTATAAGAATACCTGCTTTTTGTATTATTTGTGATGAACTCCCTAAGTTCTGGATATGCAGACATGACATGTCTGGATTCATGTCCAAACGTTAATCTATCTGCCGAAATAAACAGTTACAACTGATAATCCAAATCATTTTCAGGATCTCTTATGGCAATACAAGAGTGTTTTTGTCAAAGTGAAGCGTTGCAAAGTAGTCATCCGGGGTCTCTTCCCTTCTGATCAGCTCAACGGTGCCGTTGGTTTTTAAAAGAAGCTCCTTGGGCCTTAGCTGGGCATTATAGTTGAATCCCATGGCATGGCCGTGGGCACCTGTGTCATGAATCACAACAATATCTCCCTCCTTTGTGACGGGCAGGGTCCTCTGTATTGCAAATTTGTCAATGTTTTCGCATAAAGAGCCTGTTACGTCAACTGTTTCCTGGGGATGGAAATTTTCTTTCCCGTGTATGTGCATATGATGATAGGCTCCATACATTCCAGGCCGCATGAGAGATGACATGGATGCATCCAATCCCACATATTTCCGATAGATGTTTTTATGATTGATAACCCTGGCTGCAAGGACACCATGGGGGCCGGTCATGTATCGGCCGTTTTCCATAAACAGCAGGGGGGCCCAGCCCCTCTTGTTTTCAAACCGGTCCAGCAGCTCGCAGCATCTGCCGGCCAGGGAGTTTATATCCATGGGCTCCTGGCCCGGCCTGTAGGGGATTCCAAGTCCCCCTCCGATATTTATAAATTCAAATTCGATATTAAGGGCATCGGCGGTCTCCTCCACCATGGAGAGCAGCATGGCGGTGGTTTCGGCCATATATCTCCAGTCCAGCTCGTTGGAAGCCAGCATGGTGTGCATTCCAAATCTGCGGGCACCCCTATCCCTGGCCATCCTGTAAGCATCCTTTATCTGTGCATGGCTTACACCATATTTGGATTCAACCGGGTTGCCGATTATTTTGTTGCCTCTCCTCCGATCTCCAGGATTGTATCTGAAACAGATAAGCTCCGGCATACGGGGCATTTTGTCAATGAGGGAAATATCGTCGAGATTGATAACGGCATCTGCTTCCATGGCTGTTTCAAACTCCTGCCGGCTGGTGTTGTTGGAGGTGAACATTATGTCATCTCCCCTGCTGCCGATGGATGCGGCAAGCATGATTTCAGGGCCGGAGCTGCAGTCAAAACCAAAACCCTGCTCTTTCATTATATTCATGACAGCCGGGTTGGGAAGGGCCTTGACGGCAAAAAACTCCTTGAATCCCTCCCTTGCCGAAAATACCTGTTTCAAAGCCTGGCATGTTTCAATTATCCCTGTTTCATCGTATATATGAAAAGGTGTGCCGAAATTTTGTGCTATTGTGTCGAGAATTGGTGAAAGTCTTTTATGGAAGCTCTCGGACATGGGCATGGTGTTTCTCCTTATTCTTGAGGCAGTGAGTCCGGAAGGGGAAACGCTGCACTCTCTTTATATGTTGATATTACAAGGGCACTTCTGGTACATTCGACTTCGGCCATGGAACCGATGGTGTCGGTAAGAATTTTTTCAAGCTCTGCACCGTCCCTGATACGTACCTTGGCAAGGAGACAGTCATCTCCTGCAATGTAGTGGATCTCCTGGAAGGTTTCAAACCTGCTCAGGTGTCGTGCGGCTTTGCCGGCCATTGCCGGCCTGGTTTGGATTTTGATGAATGCGATCATGGATCTGTTGAAGTGAGCCGGGTTGACCCTCATCTCATATCCTGAAATGATGCCCCTGGCCTCCAGTTTTTTTATTCTTTCGAGAACTGCTGAAGGGGCCATGCCTATTTTCCTTGCCACTTCAACATTGGGAATCCTTGCCTTTGCCTGTAGAATTTTTAAAATTTTAAAGTCGGTTTCATCCATTGTTGAATTATCCGTATTCATTGATATGTCTTATTGTATTTTTGTTTTGCCACTATTTTGAAAAATAATATTTGTTTTTGCATCTCATGTCAAGAATATTATTCTCTTTTTGTGTGTTTTTTATGAATAAATGAGACGGAATGAGTCGTGAATCCCCTGTCCATTCTTCCGGTATCCGGAAATAAAGAGGGGTGAAGAGTTAAACCAGTCATTTTGTTTTGTATTGAAAAAAGAAATGGTTTAGTATAATGATGTGATAGCTGTGGTACGGACTATTCGTGCCGCCTTGTTAAGGAATGAGCAGGAAATAAGTCGGATCTGCGGATTTGAGACAGCACCAAATTTTTTTGGATATGTCCCGGGAAACTAAGCAATGACGGATGATGGCAGAAATACAATTCTTGTGGTAGATGATGAAGATGGAATTCTTGAGATAACAGAGGAGTATTTTGAACGAAAAGGTTATACAGTCTATACCGCTTCCAATGGTGTAGAGGCACTGAAGATTATAAAGTCCGTCAAGATAGGATGCTGTTTTACGGATATCAATATGCCGGAGATGGATGGTCTTGAGCTTGCCGAACAGATACGCATGATGGACAACACCCTTCCCGTTGTTGTGATGACAGGCTATCCTTCCCTGGAAAACACCATTCGTACATTGAAAAACGGTGTGGTTGACTATCTTGTGAAGCCGGTGAACCTTGAGCAGATGGAATTGAGTTTCCGCCGCATCATGCGTGAACGGGGACTTTTTGTGGAGAATCTCATTCTGCGTGAAGAGATAGAACGCAGGGAGCGGCTCCAGGCCCTGAATGATCAGCTCACCGTCCGTGTGGATGAACTCAATCTTCTCAACAGGATCATGGAGGATTTTGAGCATGCCGATTCAAGCTATGCCATTTATGATAAAGTGATAAAGCTCGGCACCGAGGTTGTAAAGGCTGAACATATCGTTTTTTACATATATGGCGAGGAGAGCGGCTCTTTTATCCCCATTGCCGCCACCGGTATTGACGATGATATTTCCATCCACCTGACCCCGGAGATGACCCGTTTTTTTATGGAGGTAATTTCCGACGGCAAACCATGCCTGGTTACGGGTAACAGCGGAATACGGGGAATTTCGGAGAAGATACTCTCTTTTATGGCTGTACCTGTAAAGATTCGGGAAAAGATCTTCGGCATAATAAGTGCGTCCATAACATCGGGAGAACGGAGATTCAAAGACAAGGATATTTATTATCTCAATTTCATATCCATTAAAGCCGCTTCCGCCATTGAGAATATAGCTCTTTATGAAAATATTTACGACAACCTCTTCTCGACCCTCTATGCTTTTGTGGCCGCACTTGAGGCAAGGGACTCCTATACAAGAACCCACTCGACCAGGGTGGCCGAAGTTGCCTATGTCATCGGCAAAAAGATGGGGTGCCGTGAGGAGGACCTGGATATTCTGAGTTTTGCCGGTCACCTCCATGATATTGGAAAAATAGGCATAAGAGACGATATTCTTCTCAAGCCTGGACGATTGACCGATGATGAGTTTGAAAAGATCAAGGAGCATCCTGCAATTGGTGCTGATATTGTGGGTAAACTTGGTTTGTGGGAGAGGGAGCAGGAGATTATCAGGCAGCACCATGAGTTCTTCGACGGCACCGGATACCCTGACGGCATAAAAGGGGAGAATATAAATCCCCTTGCCAGGGTACTTTCCGTTGCAGATGCCTTTGATGCCATGTCGTCGGACAGGGCCTATCGCAAGAAGATGGATAAAGAGAAGGTTGTATCTATTATCAAGGAGTGTTCGGGTACCCAGTTTGATCCGGGTGTTGTCGAGGTTTTTCTTGGTGTAGTGGATATTGTCTGGCCCCATGATTCATGAAATCGATTAATTAATCGCCCCTACGGACGACTTTCATATAAACATACATGGCGGTGAACCCGCCACAATCGAAGCATGAAAGTAGGGGAGTATTGCATACGCCCCTTAAAATATGGGGACTTTCATATAAAAAAGGAGATAAGTTTGCTTCCATCCAATCCCCGCAGAATTGCCCTTGACATTCTGCTTGAAAACAGCACCACACGCCGTACCCTTGATGCCGTCATGGGAGAGTTCTCCCCCTCCATGGATGCCCTTTCCAGAAGGGACAGAGCCCTTGCCAATGCCCTTATCTATGGCACTCTACGCTGGCAGGGCTACCTTGATTACCTCATGGCCCCCTTTTCCAACAGGGAACTTTCCACCCTGAAGCCTGATATCCTTTATGCCATGCGCATGGCAATGTTCCAGGTGATATTCATGGACAGGATACCTGTATCGGCTGCCGTCAATACGGCAGTGGAGGCTGTGGGGGAGAGGCACCACCGGGGAGCTGCCGGATTTGTCAATGCTGTTTTACGAAAAGCCGCAACCGGCTATAAAAAGATCAAACTTCCCGATGCTGACAAAGCTCCGGATGAGTACCTGGCGGTTACTTCATCCATGCCCATTGCTCTTGTGAGAAGATGGATGGGACGCTTCGGTTTTGGAAGGACGGAG
>JADGBO010000061.1:10009-15895 GCA_015231465.1 Desulfamplus sp. | reverse complement strand
AGTTATGATATTCCAGATGTAAATATTAATAAAAATAATGCCATAAGCTCCATCAGCAGCCTTGTCAATGCTGTCCGGATCACACCATACCCCATCTATCTTCTTGTTGATGAATACGACAACTTTGCCAATAAAGTAATGATGGGAGTTCATAAGGATAGAGATCGTTACGAGAATCTTGTACGTGATGAGGGGATACTCAGGACTCTGTTTAATGTTGTAAAATCCAACACAACATCCACAGGGTTTGACAGGACTTTTATAACCGGAGTATCTCCGGTTGTGATGAGCGATATAACAAGTGGCTATAACATCGCCGAAGATATCTATTTTCATCATAGATTAAATGATATATGTGGTTTTAAAGAGTATGAAGTGAGAAATGTACTGAAAAGCATTGTAGAAGAGTGCGGACTTGATGCAGAAAAAACAGAGGAAGCCATGTCCATAATGAAAACATATTACAATGGTTTCTGTTTTGTGCCCCGCTTTGATGAATATATCTATAATCCGACTCTATCGCTCTTTTTTTTAAAAAAATTCCAGGATACCTGTACATATCCAAGAAATATGCTTGATTCAAACCTTTCCACAGATTCATCCAAGCTTGAATACATTGCCCATTTACCCCTGGGCGGAGACATTATTCTCTCAATGGTTGAAAGAGAAAATTTTGTTATGACAGATGAACTTTCCCAGCGTTTCGGCATAGGGGAGATGCTTGATGAAAGAACAAAAAACAGCAGCTTTATCGTCTCTTTTCTATACTATTTTGGAATTCTCACCCTTGCCGGTGAAACAGATGATCTGAGGCTCAAACTTACAGTACCCAATCTGATAATCCAGCGCTTATATGTGGAGCAGGTTCAGTTGATGCTCCTTCCAGAGCCGTCAACAAGGGATGATGGAAGAGACGCTGCTGCAAAGGTCTATCAAAAAGGTGACATGGAACCATTATGTGATTTTATCGAGAACCGCTACTTTAATGTGTTCAAAAATAGAGATTACAGGTGGGCCAACGAGCTTGTCCTTAAAGCTGCGTTTGTTACCCTTCTCTATAATGATCTGATATTTATCATGGATTCGGAGACAGAGTTAAGTCGAAAATATGCTGATCTTACAATGATAATCAGGCCGGACAAGAGATATGGCAAGATATTTGATGTATTGATTGAGTTTAAGTTTGTTAACCTTAAAGATGCAAAGATGACAGGAGAAGATGCAAAATCGTTATCAAAGACGGCTTTGCATGAATTGCCATTAGTAAAATCAGCCCTTGAAGCAGGTGAAAAGCAGGTTATGGAATATGGCAGAATGCTTGATGTCAAGTACAAAAATTTAAGGCTTCAAAAATTTGTTGTGGCTGCCCTTGGTTTTGAAAGGGTCTGTTTTAGAAAGGTTGTTTGAATTGCGACTTCCGTATTTTAAAGGTGATATATGAAGCGATACATTATCTCCCGTGTGGTCCAGGCCATTGGCATACTGTTCGGTGTTCTTTTCATCGTTTTTTTCATGCTTCAGTTGACAGGGGATCCTGTCTCCCTTCTCATATCCCGCCATGCAAGCCCCGAAGAGGTGGAGGCCCTCCGGGATGAACTGGGATTCAATCGGCCCATACTGGTTCAATTTACAAGTTTTATCTCCAGGGCTGTTGTGGGGGATTTTGGAAAATCCCTCCGCCACCATCAGCCAGCCATGGACCTCATACTGGAACGACTGCCTGCAACCATGGAGCTTGCCGTGGCCGCCCTTTTGATATCCCTGGTACTGGGAATTCCCCTGGGACTCATTGCCGGTTCCAACCCGGGCAGCTTCTGGGATGTACTCTCAAGGGGGACCGGGCTCCTCGGTCAGACCATACCCAACTTCTGGCTGGCCCTGATTCTGATACTTGTATTCAGTGTCAACCTGGGATGGTTTCCCTCGTTCGGCCGGGAAACATGGACATTTATGGGGCTTACCCTCCCCACGCGTTCTGTTTTTCTTCCGGCCTTCTCCTTATCTCTTTTTACCATGGGCCAGCTTATCCGGTTTACCCGTTCCGCAGTTCTTGAGATACGCAGTGAAGATTACGTAAGAACTGCTTACAGCAAGGGACTGGCAGCTCACAGGGTTTACATCCGCCATATTTTACGCAACGCATCAATCCCCCTTATAAGCATTGTGGGTGTGCAGTTTGGTTATCTGTTGAGCGGCTCCATATATATCGAAACAATTTTTTCGTGGCCCGGCCTTGGCAATCTTCTTGCTGAATCCATAGGCAACAGGGATTTTGCCCTTGTACAGGCCATTGCTTTTTTCTCAAGTTTTGTTGTGGTGACCCTCAATCTTCTCACCGATATAGCATACGGCCTTGCAGATCCAAGAATAAGATATGAATAGAAAGGGAAGGTTATGGAAAAGAGTGAACCTGAAATCAAACCGATGCATCAAGGGAAGGTTATGGATAAGAGTGAACCTGAAGTCAAACCGATGCATCAAGGGAAGGTGATGGAAAAGAGTGAACCTGGAATTAAACAGATGCATCAAGGGATGGATACGAAAGTGGCCGCTGCTAAAAAGGGCGGGGAGACTTCTCTTCAGGGAGGAACAGGCCTGGCAGTGGATGAGGAGAAAAAAAAGGGTCTCCTCCATTTTGTAATCTATACAGGGAGGCTCCTTCTGAGGGACAAGGCCGGTGCCGTGGGGCTTGTGATGTTTTCCATGGTTGTGTTTGCGGCTCTTTTCGCACCCTGGATAGCCCCCCACGATCCCATGAAACAGAATCTGAGGGACTCCAAAAAACCGCCGGTATGGTACGAAAAGGGTTCCATGGAGTATCCCCTGGGAACCGATAACCTGGGAAGGGACATATTGAGCAGGATAATCTACGGCAGCAGGGTCTCCCTTACCGTGGGTTTTTTCGGGGTTCTCATAGCCTGCTCCCTTGGTACGGTCATAGGGCTTTTTTCAGGTTTTAAAGGGGGAAGAACCGACAATCTTATAATGGGGGGTGTCAACATGATACTGGCCCTCCCATACCTTGTGTTCGTGGTGTTCATTGCAGCCATCCTTGGCAGCAGCCTTTTAAATGTCATACTGATCTTTGGTTTCACCGATATCCCCATATTTGTACGGATAACCCGGGGCGAAGTCATAAAAATGCGTACCTCGGGTTTTGTGGAGTCTGCCGAGAGTATCGGGGCCACCAACACAAGGATAATTTTCAGCCATATTCTTCCCAACCTCCTGGGCCCCATAATAACCATAGCCACCTTTGAGATGTCGGCCATGATCTTTTATGAGGCCGGTCTGGGATTTCTGGGTCTCAGCGTTCCCCCCAGCATCCCGAGCTGGGGAAATATGCTGGCCGCAGGCAGAAAGTATCTCACCATATATCCCTGGATAGCGACATTTCCAGGCCTTGCCATTGTATTTACCGGCCTTGGCATGAATCTTCTCGGTGACTGGCTAAGGGATGTGCTGGATCCACGCATGCGCCGGGTTAAAAAATAGGAAGCAGGTGAAAAATGGGAAAGATTCTTGAAGTCAGGGATTTGGTCACTAAGTTTTATACCTTTGACGGGGTTGTCCATGCCCTCTCCGGTGTCTCCTTTGATCTCAATGAGGGTGAAACCCTTGGAGTGGTGGGGGAGAGCGGCAGCGGCAAGAGTGTTACCATGATGTCCCTGCTCCACCTCCTGCCGTCGCCACCGGCACGCATTGAAGGGGGGCAGGCCCTCTATTACGGAGATATGCATAAGAGTTACGGAGATATGCATAAGAGTTGCGGAGATATGCATAAGAGTTACGGAGATATGCATAAGAGTTACGGAGATATGCATAAGAGTTCCCATTCCCGGGATATATCTTCGAGCCGGGACAATCAAATGCTGAAGGATTCCATTAAGAAGCCGGTCAGGGGAAGCATCAATGAAACATTGAAGGATTCCATTAAGCAGCCGGTCAGGGGAAGCATCAATGAAACATTGAAGGATTCCATTGACAGGCCGATTAAGGAGCAGATCAAGGATGCCCCCATCCAGGATATCAAAGAGCCGGTGGACCTCCTGAAACTTGACCGGGCAGGCATAAGATCCATAAGGGGCGGCAAAATAGGATTTATTTTCCAGGATGCCCTGAGTGCCCTGAATCCGGTCATGATCATCGGCCGCCAGATAGGTGAAAACCTTGTGGAGCATCTCGGCATGGGAGCCGACGATGCAAAAAAACGGGTGCTTGAGCTTCTGGAGTATGTGGGCATACCTAATCCTGGAAGACGATACTCCTGTTATCCCCACCAGTTTTCCGGAGGCATGCGCCAGAGGATCATGATTGCCCTGGCCATTGCCTGCAACCCAAGAATAATAATTGCCGACGAGCCCACCACTGCCCTTGATGTAACGGTCCAGGCCCAGATCATCGAGCTTGTCCAGCGTCTTACAAGGGAGATGAACATAGCAGTCATATGGATTACCCACGACCTTGGCGTTGTGGCGGGCATGGCGGACAGGGTACTTGTCATGTATGCGGGCACCCCTGTGGAGATCGCCCCTGTCAATGAGCTTTACACTAATCCTGCCCATCCATATACCATAAAACTTCTTGGGGCCCTTCCCATCATAGGAGAGGAGGCGGATCATCGCTTGGAGAGCATTGACGGAACCCCTCCCGATCTTCTTGCCCCCCCTGTCCACTGCCAGTTTGCCTGGAGGTGTCCCCATGCAGCAAAAAGATGCTGGCAGGAGATACCCGAACAAAGGGAAGTGACCCCAGGGCATCATGCGGCCTGTTTTAATGTAGCCTAAAATTGCAAAATCTATCACTGACAAGCCGAGAAAAATACAATGACACACGATATTACACAAAAAAAATCCCTTTATGACAGGCGTGAAGCCCTGGGTTCCAGTGAGACTCCCCTGGTCAGGATCAGGAATTTAAAAAAATATTTTCCCATATCAAAGGGCCTATTTTCCAAAGGCAAAAGACAATCCGTAAAAGCTGTGGACGATGTCTCCTTCGATATTTTCCAGGGAGAGACCCTGGGGGTTGTGGGTGAAAGCGGCTGCGGCAAATCCACCACAGGCAGGGCCATTTTATACCTTGATCCCCCAACTTCGGGTTCCGTAGTGATTGATGGTGTGAACCTGAAAAACCTGAATCCCGAAGAGATAAGGTGCATGAGACCCCATATGCAGATGATCTTCCAGGACTCCTATGCATCTTTGAACCCAAGGCACTCGGTGGGGCATATCATTGCCGAGCCCATGATAATCCATCAAAGTATCCAGGCCGGTGCCATGAGGAGCCGGGTCATGGAACTTCTGGAGCTGGTGGGCCTAAACTCCAGCCACTACAGCCGTTTTCCCCATGAATTTTCCGGCGGGCAGCGCCAGCGTATCAATATAGCAAGGGCCCTGGCACTCAATCCCAAATTCATAGTGTGCGATGAACCCATATCTGCCCTGGATGTCTCCATCCAGGCCCAGGTTATCAATCTCTTCAAGGATCTCCAGCAGGAACTTAACCTGACCTACCTCTTCATCGCCCATGATCTCAGCATGGTCCAGCATATTTCGGACAGGGTCGCCGTCATGTACCTTGGCAGAATCATGGAGCTGACCACCCGGGGCAATCTATTCTCTTCTCCCCTCCATCCCTATACCCAGGCCCTGATTTCCGCCATTCCCATACCTGATCCTGTACGTGAGAGGGGACGTGTGCGGATATTCTTAAATGACGAGGTGCCAAGTCCGTCAAATCCACCGTCGGGTTGCGTTTTTAACACCAGGTGTCCCATTGCCGAGCCCTTTTGTGCAGAAAATGCCCCTGAATACAGGGAGATACTGCCCAATCATTTTGTGGTGTGCCATAAGGCAGATGGAGGGGGCGGCAGCATTATACCTG
>JADGBO010000061.1:0-9912 GCA_015231465.1 Desulfamplus sp. | reverse complement strand
AAACTATAACAAGGAGCTAAAAATTGAATATAACAATTATCGGAACCGGATATGTGGGACTCGTAACAGGAGCCTGTTTTGCTGAGATGGGAAGCGTGGTGACCTGTGTTGATGTGGATGAGGCCAAAATAGAAAATCTCAAAAAAGGAATTATCCCCATATATGAGCCGGGACTTGAAAATCTTGTGATCCAGAACCATAAGGAGGGTCTTCTCCACTTTACTTCAGATATTGCAGCGGCCTGTGAGACATCAAATGTTTTTTTTATTGCGGTGGGAACACCCCCGGGAGAGGACGGTTCCGCGGACCTTGGTTATGTACTTCAGGTGGCAAGGGATATTGGAAAAAACATCACCCGCTATTCGGTGATTGTGGATAAATCCACGGTTCCCGTGGGTACTGCCGACATGGTAAAAAAAGCCGTCCAGGAGGAGCTTGATATAAGAAAAGTGGATGTGCCCTTTGATGTTGTAAGCAATCCTGAATTTTTAAAGGAGGGCTCGGCTGTGAATGATTTTCTGAAACCCGACCGCATTGTTGTGGGTGTTGAAAACAGCGGTGCAGCTAAGATCATGGAGCGTATCTATGCCCCCTTTTCCAGAAATCGGGACAAACTTATGGTGATGAAGGTCCGGGATGCCGAGATGACGAAATATGCGGCCAACGCAATGCTTGCCACAAAAATATCTTTCATGAACGAGATGGCCAACCTGTGCGAACGACTGGGGGTTGACGTGGAGAATGTGAGGAAAGGTATAGGTTCTGATCACAGGATTGGGTATTCGTTCATCTATCCTGGCTGCGGATATGGCGGATCATGTTTTCCCAAGGATGTAAAGGCCCTGATCCGTACAAGCCGCAATGCCGGCTTTGAACCGGAACTGCTCGTTTCCGTTGAAAAACGCAACATGCTCCAGAAAAGACTCATGGCAGAAAAGGTGACGGCCCGTTTTGGAGAGGATCTTTCCGGGATAAGGCTCGCTGTCTGGGGACTCTCCTTCAAGCCAGGCACCGACGACATGAGGGAGGCCCCGTCAATGGTTGTTATTGATACCCTGACGGCCAGGGGAGCCGCCATAAATGCCTATGATCCGGTTGCCATGAACCAGGCCGGAAAAGAGATTCCCCGGGAACTTTTCTCATCGGGTGCCATAACACTTTTCGATGCTCCCTATGATGCACTGGAAAAGTGCGATGCCATGATCCTTCTCACCGAGTGGAAGGCCTTTCGCCAGCTCCAGTTCAGTCTCATGGCTGAAAAGATGAATCAAAAAATTGTCTTTGACGGCAGAAATCTTTATGATCCCGAGGAGATGAAAGAGAATGGCTTTGAGTATCACGGCATTGGAAGGGGCACATGACAGTATCACGGCATCCAAAGGGGCAGGGGGATGGGTGCAAATAGTGCGTTAAAGCCTGCTCTTCCTGGACGGCATCCAAAGGGGCAGGGGGGATGGGTGCAAATAGTGCGTTAAAGCCTGCTCTTCCTGGACGGCATCCAAAGGGTCAGTGGAAGTGTCCCGGCACGGGAAGGGGCAGCGGCTCATAATGCACTAAAAAATATCCCCATGACCCTCTATCTTTAAAAGTTCTTGATACCATTTGGCAAAGTCGAACATACCCCGGACTTTTTCGTCATCGTTTATGATGCCAAGGCACATCTCGAAGGCTCCCTGGGCATAACCCTGGGAGTTTTTTTCGTGGGAGGTCTGCTGGAGAAACTCACGGATAAGGGTCTGGGTGGTTCTTTTGGTTTTATCCCGTCTTATATCTATGGGATCCTTGGGATTCTGGATGGGGTCCCATTTATCATATCCTATTTTCATGATCTGTTTCTGACCCCGTTTTCCCATGGCATCAAAAATGGCCCTTTTTCTGGCCTGGATCTGTTCTTCAGTAAACTCTTCCATATTATATACCTGTAAGCTCTTCGTGAAAATTTCTTATCATTAAATTTGTTATCATTGTCATGCT
Organism: Desulfamplus sp.; assembly: GCA_015231465.1. Lineage (GTDB taxonomy): Bacteria > Desulfobacterota > Desulfobacteria > Desulfobacterales > Desulfobacteraceae > Desulfamplus. The sequence goes on along the minus strand of JADGBO010000061.1, from coordinate 7,938 downwards.
TCCATATTATATACCGAAAAAATTCTCGTCAAAAGTTGTTATCATGGCCATGGATACAGGAATAAGCATCTCACATACTTTGATGTTGCCCGCTTTCAGTGCCGTGGTCATCTCGGCGGAGATAAGTTGGAGCTTGGCGTATAGCGCATCCATATTGAGTGTCGGATACTGCTCACCCTGTTTGAAATTGGTTCTTCCGCAGATGTGACTTGTTCCGGCCGTTGATGTGGGAATTCCATAAACCCGGCAGGTGATGGGCCGAAACCCATAGAGCAGGCATAGATCATCCTTGCCCAAAAGGGGGCATCTCACCCTCTCCATGGACATCTCGGCAACTATATCCAACTGATCCGCACCCTCCTGAATTTTTTTATAGGCATCCCGTTTCATCTTGACAAGGGCACGGTCAACTTTTGATGCGGTGTCAATGAGTTCCATTTTTTTTACGCCGGAAAATGCTTCATTGAATTTGCTGTTCAAATAGAGAGCCTCAATGATGGGTATATCAAAAATTGCATAGCAGCAGTCGCTGCACTTCTCCCGGCAGAACACCTCCTTGGGATACTGCTCCTTTACCTTGTGGAAAATGGTGTCAACCGTTGACACCAGAGCCTCATATTTGTCGAAATGTGGTTTTAAATCCATGGACATACTTTTAAATCCTTATCTATAAATTGGGTGCAGACCTATATTGCAATCCCAAGTTCTTTTAGTTTTGCTTCCAGCATCAAGGCTCGTTCCCTTGCAGCTTCCTCTCTTTTTCCAAGTTCCTCGGCGCGGAGACTCTCCTTATCGGCACGGAGTCTCTCCTTATCGGCACGCATCCGCTCCTCTTCGGCACGCATCCGCTCCTCTTGGGCACGCATCCGCTCATCTTCGGCACGCATCCGCTCCTCTTCAGCACGCATTCGCTCCTCTTCGGCACGCATCCACTCCTCCTGGGCACGCATCCGCTCCTTTCTGACAAGAAGCTTGTCCTCCAATGCGGTCAAAAATTTTCGTCCGTCAGGATGAAAAATGAGAAGTTCATTATCAGTCAATTGAAATTTTACATTCAGCCCGGGACTTTCCCAGCATACTATCTCATCATCGGGAATCTTACCGAGGCGGCTCCCTTCCCTTATCCAGCCTTCAAAGGTGATCCTGTCAGGATCATAAATATAGTACTCCTGAACACCATAGGTCTCATAAAATTTAAATTTATTCTTCATCTCCCCGGCTCTGTTCCCCGGGGATAGAACCTCGAAAACCACCTGGGGAGGAATATTGTCCTCCTTCCACTGCAAGTATGAACCCCGATCTCCCTTGGGCCGGCCAAAGGCCACCATGGCATCCGGAGCCATGCGGAGTCTGTTGTCGCCCTCAACTGGATACCACAGAAGATCACCTGCAACAAAAACATCAGGGTCATCGGCAAAACGCTCTTCAAGACCCTCTTTTATCTTTACAATCCATCTGAACTGCTTTGTATTCTCTGCCATGGGCTTACCGTCACTTTCCGGATAATGGATTTTTTTTGCCTTTTTACGGGATGACTTTGGTCTTGAAGGACTTTTATACAGGACACTTCCTTCTTTTGAAGTTGGAAAACCATCATCTGGAAAGGGCCGATGCAGTTCAGGTATGACCGGCAGGCCCCGGGTTATGTCCGATTGGCCAGTATGAGTACTCATATTTTCTCCTCCCTTTAGTTTACTCATCAGTCATTAAGGAATCTATAGACTTCCAGAAAAATATTTCAGCAAATCCATTTTTCAGGGCATCCCCAGGGGGCTGCCCCTAAAGTACGATAACAATTTAATCATCAGGAACTATTTGCCGGCCTTGATCATTATTTCGGCCAGCAACGTAGGGGCGAACCTGTGTGTTCGCCCTTCACCAGGGCAGACACACAGGTCTGCCCCTACAAGATGGCGGCACTGGCCGAAAAGATGATCAAGCCCTATTTGCCTATGCAGAAGGTGCTGAAAATGCGATCCAGAACATCGACATCGGCACTGTCTCCTGTAATCTCTCCCAGGGCATTGATACCGTTTTTTATGTCTATGGCAAGGGTCTCCTCTTCAAAAACCGAGGTTAATCCACTGTAGGCGGACTCAAGGTGTTCAAGGGCATTTTTCAGGGCATTTTTATGCCTTGCATTGGGAACCAAGGAAGCGTTTATATCCAGTCTTGGAGCTGCCATCCCGGCAATCTTTTTTTTGAGTTCCTCAATTCCGACATTGTATAGGGCGGATACTGCGGCCACAGGCAGAACATCCCCTTCAGGGGAACTCCCCCGGGAAAGGTGTATCTCCTTTGGCAGTGCATCTATTTGATCATTGTCAAGCCGGTCAATTTTATTTAGTACCACAATGCCCCCCCTGCCATTGGGTACAATGGAGCTGATCTGCCCGATGCGTAAAGGTGACCCGGCCTCCTTGACAAACAGGATCATATCGGATTGGCTTATGTGCTTTTTTGTCCTTTCTATGCCGATCTTCTCGACAATGTCGTCGGTGTGATGTACACCGGCGGTATCTGAAATCACAAAGGGGATACCTTCGATGTTGAGATATTCCTCTATCAGATCCCTTGTGGTGCCAGGAACAGGAGTGACAATGGATCTGTCTCTGTGCAAAAGCCGGTTCATTAAACTTGACTTGCCTGCATTGGGCGGGCCGCATATGGCAAGTTTCATCCCCTCCCTTATAAAACCGGCATCGTCGTGCTGCCTGACGGCATCTTTGCAGATTGCAATCACATGTTCGACAATGGAAGCGGCCTCCTGGGATGGGAGGATATCCCCTGTCTCATCGGGAAAATCAATGGCCGCTTCAATGCGGGTGAGAAGGGAGATAAGTTTTTCCCGGGCCGAAGAGATGATATCCCCGAGGTATCCAAGACCCTGGGAAACGGCGATGTTGAGTGCCCCCATGGATTTTGCATGGATAATATCCATGACGGCTTCTGCCTGGGTGAGATCAATGCGGCCGTTCAAAAAAGCTCTTTTGGTAAACTCCCCGGGCTCTGCCGGACGTACACCGGCTGAAAATACCGTGTCAAGTATGGCACCGAGTACAAGGGGGCCTGAATGGGCCTGTATTTCAACCACATCTTCGGCAGTATAGGATCGGGGAGCGAGCATGGGAAGAATAATCACTTCATCTATGACAGTGCCTTTTTGGGGGTTGAAGATATATCCGTGCATGGCCCTGTGGGATTCAAATCCTGGATATACAACATAGGAGCCAGGGGCGGTTGAATCTTTCCTGCCAGGGATCGAGTCTTTCCTGCCGGGGAGCGAGTCTTTCCTGCCAGGGAGCGAGTCTTTCCTGCCGGGGAGCGAGTCTTTCCTGCCGGGGAGCGAGTCTTTCCTGCCGGTAGTTCCGTCACCATCCACGGTTTTTGAAAAGATTTGTGAAACCGCGTCCAGGGCCCGGGGACCTGACACACGTATGATGCCGATGCCTCCGCCATTGCCCAGGGGGGTGGCAATGGCTGCTATGGTGTCATTATCAAGTATCAACTGTTCCTGTAACTCGTTTTTCTTTTCCAGGTTCCTCTTTTGGGAAATATGACAAGACGTCTGTAATATCCCTCTCCCATACTCTGGGTTCTTACCCTGTAGTCATCCTTGAGGGTAAGATGGACAATGCGCCTGTCCTGGGCTGTCATCTGATTTATGGTGGCGGGCCGGCCTGTCTTTCTCGCTTTGTCGGCCATTTTGTAGGCAAGGGTTTGCAGATTGGCCTTTCTGGTCTCCATGTAGCCTTCAATATCAACTTTGAGGCGTACCCTGGATTCGCTGGAACGATTTATAATTTTATCCGTGATATACTGCATGGCTTCAAGGGTCTGTCCCCTTCTGCCTATGAGTACTCCGGAAATACCTCCCTCTACCCTCAGAAGCAGCCTGTCCTCATCGGTTTCGGCCACGACGATTGCACCATCGGTTATAAATGAGACCATCTTCTGGAGAGTATCCTTTCCCACACGGACCGCCTCTTCGGATACAGGATGGGGGATTTCACCCTTGTACCTCGGTGGATAACCCTCGTCCCTTTCATCGTATATTTCCGGGGATTCATACCTGTCTCTGAAATTATCATGGACGGAATCATGATCGTCATCCCCATTGTCATCCTCCGGCATCCCTTGGTTTTCAAGGTCACTCCCCTTGGGATCGGCATCCTTTGAAAGGGCATCCCTGGAAGAAACGTCCTTTGGATCGGCATCCTTTGAAATGGCATCCTTGGGATCGGCATACTTTGAAAGGGCATCCTTGGGATCGGCATCCTTTGAAAGGACATCCTTGGGATCGGCATCCTTTGAAAGGGCATTCTTGGGATCGGCATCCTTGGGAACATTAACTTCTCTATCATCAAAGCCGGGCCTTAGTTCATCATGGGCGGATTCCGTATGGGCGGATTCCGTCACCAGTGCATCGGCATGGGAAAGACCTTTGTCATTGCCGTCAGAAGCTTTTGGGGAAACGCTTTGATCATGACGGCCCGCCGTAACGGTTTCAGTACCGTTTTGAGACTGCTCCCCTTGGCCGGAAGTAAAACGGTTTGTATCATCATCGGATGAGACTTCACCGGATGAGACTTCACCGGATGAGACTTCATAGGCCTTTTCTCTGAATTTTTTGGGATAGTATTTTTTATCCGGAGTCTTTCCATCGGTCTTCTGTTTATCCTGGGATACCTTTTTCTTCTTTTTGTACGGCTTTTTATTTACTGCTCTCTTTGACTGCCCTGTCTTGGGGGACTCTTGGCTTCCCGGGGCAGGGACATCATCTCCGGTGAATCCTGTCTTTCCAGCAGTGGTTCCTTTTCCGGCATGGTCATCGGGCATCCCGGCCCCCTCCCGGGACTTATCTCCCGGGGCAGGCTTATTGTCGATGATGCCAAAGGCTTCATCCACAATGGACATTACACCTGCCGAGCCCCTGCCGTGATCGGATTTCCCGCCTTTAAGGGAACCGTCATTCTTTTCCGGCAGGGTGACCCTTATTCTGGCTTTTTTAACTCCCACAATACCGAAAATACCTGTGGAGCCCGATGAAATGACATCATATACCAGATTTTTTTTTGAAAGATTAAGTGCAGAACACGCTTTTTCCACGGCATTGTCAATATTTTTACCGTCAAATTCCTGGGTCTGTTTCATAATTTATAATACCTCCGCAATCTACGAGAATTTCTTTTGAATATAATACTGCTGGCCTATGGAGAGAACATTGTTGACAAGCCAGTAAAGTACAAGCCCTGCAGGAAAGTTGATAAAGATAACAGTCATGAAAATGGGCATCAGCATCATAATTTTAGCCTGGATGGGATCTCCTGTGGTGGGCGACATCTTCTGCTGGAGAAACATGCTTGCACCCATGATGATTGTCAACACCGGAATTCCGTAAGGGGCCTGCATAAAGGGTATGGTCACATCCAAATCAAAGAGACGATCCGGAGCCGAGAGGTCGCTGATCCACCCCATGAAAGGGGCGTGACGCAACTCAATGGCCTGGTAAAGCATCTTGTAGAGGGCAAAAAATATGGGCATCTGCACCAGAAGGGGCAGACATCCGCTCATGGGGTTGACCTTGTAGGTTTTGTACAGGGACATCACTTCCTGATTCATGCGCTGGCGGTCATTTTTATACTTCTCCCGAATATCCATCATCAGGGGCTGTAATTTTCTCATGTCATTCATTGATTTATAACTTTTCGTGCCCAATGGCCAGAATATCAGCTTGATTAATATGGTAAGGATGATAATTGCCACACCATAGTTGGGAATGATATCGTGAATCATGTTCATGGCAATGAGGCAGGGCTTGGCAAGCAGGTCAAACCATCCAAAATAGATAGCTTTTTTTAGGTTGTTGTCATAGGAGCCAAGTACCTTGAGGCTTTTGGGACCCATGTAGCATTGGAAGGAGAAGTGTACCATTTTCCCCGGGTCCAATCGCTCCATGGACTGGACATAACGGGTATGGACAATGGAGCCTTTTGTCGAGAGTTTAACAGCAGAGTCAGACGGCTCCCGGGGCAGAACCGCAGATATAAAATAACGATCCCCGTTGCCTGCCCACTCAACTGTGCCACGGAAGGTATTTGTCTCTTCTATATCATCCGGGACTATCTCCTCAAGCCGTCCGTCAACATAAAATGCCGGGCCATAGGCAGCAAATCCTGCTGCGGCTTTGGCTTCCTTGGTAACTGCAAAGGGCAGGGTGATCTCCAAAGCGTCCTTGAAGGGCATTGTGGAGGCGTTTTTCACCACAATATCCATGCCTATGAGATAGGTGGAGGGGTAAAATGTATATATTTTCTCGATCACCATGCCGTGGGGTGAACTCCATGAAAATGATATCTTCTGCTCACGATCACGGATTATGTGGTGAAGAGTGTCTGTATCAGCCCTGAAAACAGCCCGATCCAGGCCGGGAATTCCCCTTCCTTCCATATCAAAGGTAAAAAGTCCCGATGTAAGCTCCGGAGCGACCATCTGCTTGAGGGGGGAGTTTTCCTTTGCCTCTTCTCTGTATTGGGTCAGGGTGAGGCTTGTCAGAGCTGCCCTCTTTTCAGATATTACAACATTGTAAAGGGGGGTAGAGACGGATATCTGTTCAAAGTGTTCAGGTTCCGGCAAATGGGAAGTCTGACCATGCAGAGAGTCTCCTGGTACTGAATGTCCGGTTTTTGTGTCGGTGTAATAATCTTCAACCCCGATGTCGGCGGTTTTATCGGAACCTGATTTTTCACTGTCCGAAACCTGGGACGAACTTCCAGGGGGGGGCTGATCAACGGTGACCGGCTCAATGAAAAGAAAGTTCCAGCCAACAATAACAATTACAGAAAGAATAATGGCAATAATCAACCTTTTCTGCTCGTCCATCTTATCTCCCAAAAACGATCTGCAGTATTCCAGATTAATGATATTGGCCCGGAAAAGGCAGGCAGAGCAAAAGTCTGCCCAACAGTCAAGGTACAACTTTTTTCTGGAAATCTGAAATTAAAAAAAACTGCCGGGATCATTAAATTATGATCTCAGCTTTGTCGAGTAGTTTCAAAAACGATAGAAAAAATATGGTGGCAGTACACACCAGTGACATCATCATAAAATTTATGGAACAGGATCAAATCCGCCGGGATTAAGAGGATGACACTTGAAAATCCTTTTGACGGTAAGATATGACCCTTTTATTGAACCGTAGCGATGGACAGCCTCAAAGGCATACTCGGAACATGATGGATAAAAACGGCAGGATGGAGGAAAAATGGGCGAGACAATATACTGATACAGCCTCACGGCCATCAGAATTGAGTACTTTGACAAAAAGCATAATTTCATTTGAACCCTTTTCATAAATTCCACAGCAACCTCTCCGGCATATTCATTTGAACCCTTTTCATAAATTCCACAGCAACCTCTCCGGCATATTCATAAAACCTCCTCAAGGAAACCCCTATGGTCACGAAGTGCCGTAGGGGTAGTTGACTGACCTGGCACTCATAATTGGGGCAGAATTGGGGCAGGGTCAATCTGTTCAATCTTCCTAAACAGTCTGTCCAGCTCACAGGGAAACTGGGAGCTGGACAGAGTTGATGCATACTTTCTTGCTATTATATTGATATCACGAGTGCCGGATATGGAATCCTTTTTAGTTCTGTAATACTCCCTGACATGACGTTTTATTCTGTTTCTGACGACCGCGTTGCCGACCTTTCTCGAAACAGTAATGCCGATGCGGTTATGCCCCAGGGCACCATCAATAAAGAGTGCCAGGAAAAAACTGGTCTGCACCTTTTTGCCCCGTCGGGATAACTTGAGAAAGTCGCCTCTTTTGAGAATACGTTCATTTTTAGGAAATGAGTTGTTGCCCACACCGCCCTTACCTTAACTCTGGATCATGCCGAAAGTTTTTTTCTGCCCTTGGCACGTCTGCTGTTT
>JADGBO010000060.1:14490-16083 GCA_015231465.1 Desulfamplus sp. | reverse complement strand
AGGAATGTTGTGGGAAGATGCCTTGGTCTGGGCTGATGAATTGAACAAATCGGGTTATCTCTGTTTCAGTGACTGGAGAGTGCCGAATATCAAAGAGCTTCAAAGCATAGTGGATTATACCCGTTCACCTGATACCACCGGTTCTGCCGCCATTGACCCCCTTTTTAATACCACATCCATCACCAATGAAGAAGGTGTAAAGGATTATCCCTATTTCTGGAGTAGCACTACCCATGTGAACAAAGGTCCTGTTTCAGCGGTTTACGGGGCCTATATAAGTTTTGGAAGAGCCATGGGGTACTGGCAAAATGAGTGGATGGATGTCCATGGTGCAGGAGCCCAGAGAAGTGACCCAAAGTTTGGAGGTATTGCCCATTATCCAACAGGTCACGGTCCCCAGGGTGATGCCATACGCATTTACAACCATGTGAGGCTTGTGCGTTCAACTGATGAATATAATGATTCTGATACACAAAATGATCAAGATAGCTCTCACTGTTCTGTTTTTGATCCCGAGGCACCCAATGAGCTTATGATCAACTGCCTTGATATCGGAGGCACTGCCTACACTGTTCAAATGGGGATACTTTCTTCTGAATCCCTCAGATTTGTGGTTGACATGGATACTTTTATCCCATCTATTCATACCTCCGGGAATTATTGTGCAAAACTTGTTTCCCGTGATGACGGAATACTGATTCTAAAAATTAATTGTCTGAAGGTGGAAGGCTACGATGATTTCAGTGCAGAACTGAAGCTTCTCCAGGATGTAAGCGGTATAATTTTTGAACTCGTTGAAGTATGCCTCATGAAGTTTGGGGGGCTCTTTTACCAGGAAAAGATGCCTCCCCCACGGGAAAACCGTTCGTGACTGCCTGAACATCTTTAACATACCGAACCTTGGAGGCTGACCACCACAATGGAATTGATGAAACTCCTGAAACGGCCGGGACTTTCATATAACGGCCATGCCCTGACGGGCACAACGAACAATGAAAGTAGGGGCGATTCTTTCATATAAAAAAAAATTAAACGGAAATAAGTACCAGGGCCACAAATGCTGCCCCCACTCCGGCCCACTGTTGCTTTCTAAGGCGTTCCTTAAGGAAAAACCATGCAAGCATAACCGTTGCTGCGGGATATAGAGAGCCGAGAACCGCTGAGACATCCAATCTCCCGAGGTGTGCTGCCATGGAAAAAAAAGCATTTCCCAGGGCATCCAGAACTCCTGTGAAAAAAATGAATTTCCATTGGCCTTCAACGGGCACCATGGAACCTTTTCCGCCCCTTAGGGAGAGAAGACCCAGCAAAAGAAGAAGGGAGACCGATGCGGCTCTCGCTCCCACCAGGGGCCATATGACGGCGACCTGGTTGGAGAGGTGGATAAAAATGAAGAAAAAACCGAATCCAAGTCCGGCCATGGTTGATAACCGGAACTCCTCCCAGGTCATCCCGAAGCCTGCGCCGGCAGATGAGAGAAGCCATACGGCAACCATAACAAAAACAAATCCCGAAAACTGGGTGAGAGAGGGCAGTCCCTGGTCAATGGCTGCATAACCTATGGGAACAAGGGCTGTCAAAACCGCTGACATG
>JADGBO010000060.1:8662-14394 GCA_015231465.1 Desulfamplus sp. | reverse complement strand
CATCGGCAGATGAGAGAAGCCATACGGCAACCATAACAAAAACAAATCCCGAAAACTGGGTGAGAGAGGGCAGTCCCTGGTCAATGGCTGCATAACCTATGGGAACAAGGGCTGTCAAAACCGCTGACATGGGAGCCACAATTCCCATACGCCCCCGGGCCAACCCGCTATAAAGGAAAATCATGCCCAAAGCCCCGAAAACACCGGCAAGTCCCCCATAGAAAAAGTGTTCCATGGGAGGTATCCTCTCCGATGCAATCACTGCGGCGGCGGCCAGAAGAAGTCCTCCAATGAATTGGGCTATGAGAATGACCCCTATGACATTGCCCCTCCGGGAAGCAAATCCGCCGCTAAAATCCCCGGCTCCCCAGGCAACCGCACTTCCAAGGCCGTAGGTTACAGCCAGGGTTTCAGTACTTATCACCATACATACTCCTGTTTTACCGTAAAAATACCGGCATCCTTAAATTTATAGACTTCCGGAAAAATATTTCAGCAAATCAATTCTTAAGGGGAGCCACAGGGGGCTGCCCCCTACAGAAGGGCAGACCCACAGGGGGCTGCCCCTACAGCAGGGCTTTCAATTTCATTATCTGTAATATTATGATCCGGGTGGCCCGGCCATGAATGTTTAATCGTTCAATGGAAACTCCCTGTGTTGAAATCCATCATGTTCAAAGTTGCAATTTAATAAGATAAAGGTAAATTTACAAGGAAAAGTTTGGGACAGGGATTATTGACATCACTTTATTGACATCACTTTGTTCAAATCATGTCAATAAAATCGCTGTTATCCACACACTTTAAAAACAGGTACAGAACCCGATGGTTATAAAAACCTTTTTCACAGAGCCTCAATAGAAAACAGTAGAGTAGAAAACCTTATTTTTAAAGGAGTTATCTCTATTATTAACTTATCAACAAGGCTTATTGTTAATATTAAATATTTAAATAAACAATTCATAAATCTCCTCTGTCATAAATTTACTGGATTACTGCCACAGATGCTTTTATCCATGACAAGCTGAATTTAAAATTGCTTAAGCATTGCCCATTGATTTGAATTTTGATAAAAAAAATTATATATCAGCATTCGAGAAAGTGATCTCGCTTTTCCAGAGTGTCAACTACCCCTACGGCACTTCGTGACTTAGGGGTTTCCTTGAGGAGGTATTTATGAATGATTTTTGTCTGAATCAGGATTTAAAGGATGGAGCTGATGTACTTAGTAATAGGGTTTAATTAACTTACCCAAGCTCCCATGGCAAGCCTGTAATAAGTGGCTGGGGATGAGATGAATGGGCAAGTTATTAAAAATCAATTCCTTACCCATTTTAAGTGTTGATTTTGAGTAAACCTTCATGGTTGGAGACCAGTTACCCCCGATCATGGAAATAATGTATCTATTTCTTCGGTAAATAAAAAAGGAAACGAGAAAAATGAAAATGTTACATAATAAGATTGCATTGATTACTGGGGTGTTATTTATCTTGGGAATACTTCACACCGGCACACTATTTGGTGGAGACTCTGATTGGCTTAAAACCGGCAGCGAGTTGATGAAAAGTGTTGTAAACGATGGAAGTTCAGGAGAGAATACCAGTCAGGGCGGTGCCAGGTCTGATCAATTGACTCTGGGTCAGATGACCGATGCATTCAAGCAGGCCCTGCATATGGGGGCGGAACGTGTAGTGGAGCAGATCGGCGTAAAAGATGGATTCAACAAGGATACCGCGATTCATATCCCATTGCCGGAAAAACTTGGTCAAGTTAAGACCTTGCTGGCTCCCATGGGGATGTCAGGCATGGTGGATGATTTGGAGCTGAAACTCAATAGGGCCGCTGAAGCCGCTACCCCTAAAGCCAGAGCCCTTTTCATGAAGGCCATTGAAGAGATGACCTTTGATGATGTCAAGAAAATCTATCAAGGCCCCAACGATTCGGCAACTACCTATTTCAGGGAAAAGATGACTGGTTTGTTGAAAGATGAGATGCGTCCCATTGTCGATGACACCTTGTCAGAAGTCGGGGCTGTTCAGGCCTATGATCAGGTGATGGGACAATATAAAACCATTCCCATGGTCCCGGATGTGAAAGCCGATTTGACCGATCATGTGTTGACAAAAGGTATCTACGGTATTTTTCATTATATGGCCAGGGAAGAGGCCGCTATCAGGGAAAATCCTGTGAAACAGACCACAGAACTCTTAAAAACGGTTTTTGGAAAGTGATCCGGTGAGTAGGGGACGATGCTTTTCATCGTCCTTTTGGATTATTGTAGGGGCAGCCCCCTGTGGCTGCCCTTAAAGGTTGCTGAATAATTTTTCTGGAAGTCTATAGCCGTAATATGTCCCGGCACATTCAGAAATTTAAGTTTTTCTATCAGACATTATATGTTGTTGATATCATCAATGATCGTCTTCAGCATTATTGGCGGAATTTGTTGCGGCATCTCCCTGGTTTTTAAATTTCTGATGGTATCCCTGCCCCTGCCCCTGACCTTGTCCCTGTCCCGTTTGACTCATATTCATTTTACCATGGTTTTTTCCCATTTTAGACATCATACCCCGGCACTTTTTGCTCCTGGGGCAACAATCTTCACCACAATCCATTCCCATGCACTTAAACATCTTCATACCCATGGATTCCATGGGTATATTCAAATCAGGGGAGATTTTTTTTGCATCAACGGCCATCTGAATTTTTTTATTCATAAGACCTTTCTTTATATCTGAAATCTCGTTGACCAAAGATTGAAGCTTTGCCTGGTCAGGCTGACTGCTCTCCATGAGTATTCTGATCTGATTTTTCTTTGCAACTATGGAAGCTCTGTCGCTTGCACTCTCATCAGTGAATTTCCGATGCAGCTCCTGAAGTTGGGTCTTTTGGTCATCACTGAGTTTATCCCACTGCTGCGCATCTCCTTTGTTTTTTCCCATACAGCCTTTTCTGCCGTATCCATCTTCCTGCCATGCAAAGGCTGTTCCGATCATTGTTGTTAAGGTAAAAAGTACTGCCAATGCAACTAAAGCTTGTTTTTTCATTGCCGTTCTCCTCTTATTTTGTTTTTTGTTATGCATCCTCACGGTAAAGGCAGTTTGGTGGGATGCGATATTTGAGCCCTTTTTTTGCTCAATAATATCTAAGATAATAGATATCTAAATCATAGCTATATCAAGTATCGTGCCATGCGAATTAATTTATCTTTAACCTCCTTATTATCACCAACATCACGGCATTACCGCAACAATCCAAGTGATGAATGTCCTTGAACTACGGGGATTTTTATATAAAACATGAGATGTTTGTTTGTTAGTTCGGAAATTCTTTTTTCTACAAATATAAATCTATACATGTGGGTATTAAATACACACTGTTGCCCTTATCTCCTTGAAAGTGTGTATTAAATACCCGATTATTCTTATACTTAACTATGAAACACTGTCTTTTCATAATGTTTCATTTTGTTTTTGGGTTAGAGTGTTTTTTTGATTCTTTTTGGTTCATAATGTTTTTATGTTTTGAACCATTATTGTTTTAAATAACTGTTTTTATTACTATAAAACCACATGGCATTTTTTTTGCTATAGATATTTATTGCTATGGATATTTATTGCTATAGATATTTATTGCTTCAGAACTCGTTGTATCGGCAGACCATGGTAAAATTATTGTTACTATTTGAATGTAATACCCATTAAATTTAATAAGGATAAATCATGAAAGTAAAAGTACTTGTGGTAGATGATGAAGCGGAATTTGCCAAAACCCTGGCCGAAAGGCTGGAGATGCGTCATTGTTCCGTCACTCCGGTTTTTTCCGGCAAAGCTGCCCTGGATATCATCAAGGAGATAGATTTTGATGTGGTGGTACTTGATGTTTTAATGCCGGAAACCAATGGCATTGATCTTCTAAGGGAGATCAAGAGAGTTGCTCCTTTGACCGAAGTTATAATGCTCACGGGAGAGGCCACGGTTAAAAATGCCATTGACGGCATGAAGCTCGGGGCATTTGATTTTTTGCTCAAACCCGCTGACATCGAGCTTCTTGAGGAGAAGATAAAAGATGCCCATGGAATTAAAATGAGGCATGAGGAGCGTATCCGTAAAGCCCAGATAGAGGCAATAATAAAGGAGAGGGGATGGTGAATCAGGCATAAAGCTGGGATATTGACCGAGGTAGAAAAATATATTTAAAAAAAATGATGTTTATGTTAAAAAACCTGTCTCGAATAAACTGCATCATTATTCTTATTAGAATCATAAATTTGCGGCAACAGGATTTTTTTTATCCGGCCGTCAGGCAAAAACAAAAAAATACTCAGGAGAAAGACATTGACTACACAGACCGCGGCCCGGGAAGGCCAAAAAATAAACTGGAAACGACTCGCTTTCATGTTCCTCGGAATCGGACTCTTCATCATTGTCCAGTACACCCCCCCTTGGCCCGATGCCATTGATCCCATGGGAAAGGCCTTTGTCCTCTCCCCTGAAGCCAAAGGTGCTTTGGCAGTATTTCTTCTTGCAGGAATATGGTGGGTCTTTGAAGTTGTGCCCATAGGCGTTACAAGTCTCACCATAGGGGTTCTCCAGGTGCTTTTCCTGGTGAGGCCCGCAAGCAAGGCCTTCAAGGATTTCATGGATCCATCGGTGCTCTTTATATTTGCCTCCCTTGTCATAGGAATGGTCTTTACCAAAACCGGACTCACCAGACGCCTTGCATACAAAATGCTGGCCATTGTGGGAGAGAAAACCATGATGATCTATCTTGGATGCTTTGTCGTCACGGCAGCCCTGACCCATATCATGGCACATACCGCAGTTGCGGCAACCATGTATCCCCTTCTTCTGACCATCTACAGCATGTACACCGATGAGAAGGAGCCCACCCGCTTTGGCAAGGGGCTTTTCATAGGCATGGCATATGTGGCCGGAGCCGGATCCATTATTACACTTCTTGGAGCGGCACGGGGTGCGGTGGCCATTGGATTTTACCAGGACATTGTGGGGGTTGAGATATCCTTTTTTGAACTCAGTTACTACATGTTTCCCATTGGATGGCTCATGGTATTCATTCTCTGGGCTTTTTTCATGATATGTTTCAAACCGGAAAAGAAGACCATACCGGGCCTCAGGGAGAAAGCCATACGCCTCAATGCCGAGATGGGCGGTCTTACAAAAAACGAGATAGTCGCTGCTGTCATAATATTCACATGTATAGCGGTCATGTCCCTCCGATCATTTATCCCGGCACTGCAGCCCGTTGATAAAACCGCCATCATCCTCATCTCCACAATTTTGTTCTTCATTGTGGGCATACTTGATATCAAGGATCTTGAGTCCATTCCCTGGAACATTGTTCTTCTTTTCGGAGGAGCCATGAGTATAGGATTCTGCCTCTGGGAGACCGGAGCTGCCGAGTGGCTTGCCATCAACTGGCTTACCCTTTTCAAGGAGTCCCACTGGTTTGTATTTGTGATGAGCATGGCCTTTTTTGTCATGATGATGACCAACTTTATCATGAACGTTGCAGCCATTGCCATATCTCTTCCGGTGGCCCTGGTAATCGCACCATATCTTGGCGTTGGACCTGAAGTCATCGTATTTTCAGCCCTGATTGTCTCCGGCATGCCCTTCCTTCTTCTTGTGGGTGCTGCCCCCAACGCCATTGCCTACGATTCAAAGCAGTTCACCACCGGTGAATTTTTCACCTACGGCATCCCTGCCAGTGTG
>JADGBO010000060.1:0-8653 GCA_015231465.1 Desulfamplus sp. | reverse complement strand
ATTCTCATGATAATAACCGGAGTTGCAGTGATGATAGTATGGCCCCTAATGGGGATGCCCATACTTATAAAATAACAGTTTTCAGATAAAAAAATAGTGGCGTTTTGATGCCCGTCTCTCATTATCCCTGCCGCCCGTTATGAACTTAATAATTTTTAAACAGGTTCCAAGGCGGCAGGGACTTATCACAATCGGCTTCATCCTCAATTCATCATGCCATCCCCTTACCGAGGTTGTCACGTCTCCCTTATGCCCAATCCATGATGCCGATCACATCCCGAGGTTGTCACGTCTCCTTATGCCCAATCCATGATGACGATCACATCCCCAGGTTTTCACGCCCGCCTTATCCCCAAGTCATCATTCCGAATCCCGTCCTCATATGAAGTCTCCCGGGCCGGGAATTTTCTTGCAAAAATCGGACTTAAATGAGATAGTAACAGTTTATCCAAAGTGGGGATGCCTGCATATGACCCATATTGATGGTTTTACCGTAGTTATTTGTTATAATTTTATGGTACGGGTTAATTGTGACTGAATCATGGCGGTTGATAAATGGGTCTTAAATAACTTGCCCATTTACCTCACCCCCCTCGCCATTCATGGAGAGGGGTAAGTTATTCCGTGTTCATTCCTAAGTTATTTACTGTTCATTATTTAGTTAATTTTAAATCAACCAAATGGAATTACAAGCAGTTTATATATGGAAAAGATAAATATTCAAGAAATCCTGCCCTTTGTGGAGATGCCGAGCCGCTACATGGGATGTGAAGTCAACAGTATCGGAAAGGATCCGGAAAAGGTCGATCTTACGGTTGCCCTGGCTTTTCCTGATCTTTATGAAATCGGAACCTCCCACCTGGGGATGCAGATTTTATATACAATCCTCAACTCCCGCCATGATATTGCTGCGGAACGATTTTTCACACCTGCTGCGGATATGGAGAAGATACTCATGGAAAGGGGGTATTCCCTCTTCTCCCTGGAATCCAGGAGGCCGTTGGAGAGCTTTGACCTCATTGGTTTCAGCCTTCTTTATGAACTGAACTTCACCAATATTCTCACCATGCTCCACCTGTCCGGCATTCCGTTTTATGCCTCGGAGAGAGACCGACTGCTTCCCCTGGTCATTGCAGGGGGGCCCTGTACCTTCAACCCCGAACCCGTGGCTGATATATTTGATGCCATGGTCATTGGAGATGGTGAAGATGTTATCCTTGAAATATGCGATGTTATCATGGAATGGAAAAAAGGGGACAGGAAAAAAGGGGACAGGAAGGGCGGCAAAAAGGATATCCTGGGACAGCTTTCAAAAATAGAAGGTGTATATATCCCGTCATTTTTCAGGCCCTTTTACAGAACCCCTGCATCCATTGACCCGAATTCCCATTGGGCCAGGGCATCTGTGCAGTACCTTGAACCCATGGAGCCTGGATATGAGAGAATCAGGCGGGCCGTCCTTTCGGACATTGCCAGGGTTGCCTTTCCCCATGCACCTGTGGTGCCATTTGGCAAACCTGTCCACGATAGATTGCGCCTTGAACTGGCCCGGGGATGTTCCCGGGGTTGCCGATTCTGCCAGGCTGGAATGATCTACAGACCGGTGCGGGAAAGATCCCTGGACGACCTGATCTCCACTGCCCAAGAATCTTTGAAAAATACCGGCTACAGTGACATATCCCTGCTCTCCCTCAGTACCGGGGATTATTCCAGCCTGCCCGACCTCATGCAGGCTCTTCTAACCATGAATACCTGCCACAGGGTATCTATCTCCCTTCCTTCCATTCGTGCGGAAAAGCTCACCCCTGCCCTGATGGAGGCCATAAAAACGGTGAAAAAAACCGGTTTTACCATTGCCCCGGAAGCAGGAACCCAGAGACTCAGGGATGTTATAAACAAAAATATTACGGAAGAAGATATCATAACCACTGTGGGCAGTGCTTTTCAACTGGGATGGCGTAAGATAAAACTCTATTTCATGAATGGTCTTCCCACCGAAACCCTTGAAGATATTGAGGCCATTGCCGGCATGGCCCTGAAACTCGCTTCCTTTAAGTCTTCACAACGTTCCAGGGCTTCCGGTAAAGGAGTTTCCCAGGGGCAGTTGAAGATCAATGTCAGCTTTGCCACATTTATTCCCAAGGCCCATACACCCTTCCAGAGATGTGCCCAGATTCCGCCGGAACAAGCCAGGGAAAATCTTGATTTCCTGAAAAAACAACTCCGCCATCCAGGTATAAACCTTAAATGGCAGAATCCCTGGATGAGCTTTCTGGAAGGAGTCTGGGCCCGGGGGGATCGAAGGCTTTCAAGGGTTCTTGTCTCTGCCTGGGAGAAGGGATGCCGTTTCGATGGATGGTCAGACAGTTTTGATATGGATACCTGGATGGATGCCTTTGATGAAAACGGTGTGGATCCCTTTTTTTACGCCCTCAGGGAGCGTACTCCAGGGGAACCCCTGCCCTGGGATCACATAGACTGCGGCATATCCGGGGAGTTCATGGAAAAGGAGTTTGACCGGGCCATGGCAGGAGAACTCACCCCGGACTGCCGTGACCATGGATGTACAGGATGCGGTATATGTGATTTCGATACAGTGCAACCCGTACTCTTTGACTCCGGCAACGGCACTGCCCCTGGCCGGGTAACCTCCAGAGTCTCCACCCCGGGCGGTTACGAAGAACCAAATAACTTTTCAAAATTCACCGTATGGTACTCCCGCATGGGTGAATCAGCCCTTTTCGGCCATCTGGAACTGGCCAAGATAATCCGGAGGGCCATAAGACGGACCGGCATACAGGTGAAATACACATCAGGATTCAACCCCTCCATGAAAATATCCTTTAACAATCCCCTTCCCATTGGTATGCAGAGTGAAGAGGAGTTTTTCACCATCCATGCCCACAATGCCATTGATACGGTAAATTTTGTGAAAAACCTCAACAGTATCCTGCCCAAAAGCATAACTGTGTCAGGCTGCCGTCCCGCATCACCGTCCCGGAAATCCTTTACCCGGAATATCCATGAAACCTCAGCCTACAGGGTCAATTTGAAAGAGTTTCCCGTATCACCCCGGGAAGTGGAGGATTTCATGGCACTTTCCCAATACATTGTTGATCAGGTAAATTTCAAGGGTGTCAGGCGTTCCATAGATCTGCGAAAAGTAACGGAATCAATTGGTTTTCCGGATCCCGATAACCCTGCACTTATCGAAATGGTACTTAAAAAACATGGAGATCGGACCATACGCCCCGGGGATATTTTAAAAGAAGTTTTCGACATATCAGACCATCACCTTCTATCTTCTGATGTGGTGAAATTAAAAACAGGACAGGGATGCTGAAACATGCTGAAAGAGATTGTAGTAAATGCCGCACCCCATGAGACAAGGGTTGCGGTCCTTGAAAATGGAACCATTGCCGAACTTTTCATTGAACGGGGAGATGAAACCAATATCACCGGCAACATATACAAAGGCAGAGTGCAGAGGGTTCTGCCCGGAATGCAGGCTGCCTTTGTGGATATAGGTCTTAACCAGGCCGCGTTTCTCTATGTGGATGATGTGCTTGACAACACCAGCGACGAACTTGCAAGAAGGTTTGAGCAGGAGAGTGAGATGGGCATGGAGATGGATATGGACGCGGGGGCTTCCCAGGATCAGGTTGAGCAGAATCTCCAGGAATCTGAACTCATAACATCCACCAATTGGGAACCATGCAGCTCTACCCACGAATGTTCCATCGAGGATCTCATATCCGAGGGCCAGGAGATTCTGGTTCAGGTTGCAAAGTCCCCCATTGGCACCAAGGGCCCCAGGGTAACCACCCATATATCCCTGCCGGGAAGATTTATGGTGCTGATGCCCACGGTGGATCATATAGGCATCTCAAAGCGTATTGATAATGACAGGGAGAGAAGCAGGCTCAGGGAGATGCTTATCTCCATAAGAGATGATAAATTCGGTTATATACTCAGAACCGCCGCAGAAGGAATACACAAGGAACGCCTTGCCCGGGAGATGGCATTTCTTAATAAGACCTGGGATGATATTCAGAAAAAAAGCAGAACCGTTTCAGCTCCTTCCCTTATTTACCGTGATCTCACCGTGACATTCCGGGCGGTGAGGGATATTCTCACCGACGAGGCTGACAGACTTATAATTGATTCCCGAAAAGGTTATGAAAATGTTCTGGAGTTTCTGGAAAAGCTCATGCCGGACCTCAATGTTTCGGTGGAGCTTTATACAGGCACGGAACCCGTATTTGATGCCTATAACATTGAAGGAGACATTGCCAGGGCCTTGAAAAAGAAGGTTTGGCTTAAATCCGGAGGGTATATAATCATTGAACAGACAGAAGCCCTTGTGGCCATAGATGTCAATACAGGGCGGTATGTGGGTAAGCATAACTTTGAGGAGACCATTTTAAAAACCAACCTGGAGGCGGTTAAGGAGATAGCCTATCAGATAAGGCTTAGAAATATTGGGGGCATAATAATTATAGATTTCATCGATATGAAGAAAAATCATCATAAGGATAAGGTTATGTCCCAGTTGACCGAAGTTCTTAAAAAGGACAAAAGCCAGACCAATGTGCTTCCCCTGTCTGACCTGGGATTGATTCAGATGACCAGGAAACGGGTCAGGAAAAATCTGACCCGTACCCTTTGTGAGCCTTGCTTCTACTGCGGGGGAGACGGGATGCTGCTTTCCGGTAAATCAATCTGTCACAAGATTTACAGGGAGCTTATCAACGAAGCCACGGACATAATGGGCAACAGGTTCACAGTCAAGGTGCATCCTCTCATTGCCCAACTCTTCCATGGAGAGGAGAAGCAACTGATTGAATCCCTGGAAAAAAGGTTTGGAACTCCCATCGCCATCTATCCTGAACCCCATTACCACATGGAAGAGTATCACATATTTGAAAGCCTTTCCTGATCAGGAAAAATCAGTGCTGGCAGGGAGAACCTGGTTCGTGGCCGCATACATTTTCTCCTGTTACGAGTTTTTGGTTCAGATAGTCTGAAACCAGCTTTTCCGGATTCTCCACTGGTGCGCCGGTGATCACCTTTATACCTGCCCGGGCAAACAGCTCCTGGGCCTTGTGTCCCATTCCTCCGGCAATTACCACATTGACAGCGTTATCGTGGAGCCATCCTGGAAGTACTCCTGGTTCATGGGGCGGAGGTTCCAGTACCTCTTTTCCGGTAATTTCGTTGTTTTCCACATTTACAAAGCAGAACTCCTTGCAGTGGCCGAAATGGGCTGTCAATTTTCCCATGGCCATGGGGATTGCAAATTTCATATTTATTTTTCCTTAAATTTTCAGGGGCAACCACAGGGGTTGGGCAACCGCAAGGGTTGGGCAACCGCAAGGGTTGCCCCTACAGTACGGTTATTTTATGCCCAATGGCCCTGGACATTGGGTCCATTGGAAAATTGCAGGGCATCCTGTTTGAATTTTTCCACAGCCTGCCTGATACTTCCCTGTACTCCGGTCACAACTTTGATGCCTGCTGCCTGGAGTACGTTAAAGGCCTTGGGGCCGCAGTTTCCTGTGATCACGGCTTCAACTCCGCAGTCTGCCACGGTTTTTCCTGCCTGGATTCCCGCACCCTGGGGAAGGTTTATGTTCTGGATATTCTCCTTTACCTCTTTTATCTCCATGGTGTCGGTGTCAACGATGAGAAAATAATTTGCCCTGCCGAACCTTGGGTCAAGTTCGGAATCAAGGGTTTTGCCATTTGACGATATTGCAACTTTCATTTTGTTCTCTCCTCTCCAAAGTAGGGGCACGGCACACCGTGCCCTTTTCCGGTATGAAGTAGGGGCACGGCGCGCCGTAACCCTACAAGAACGCCGTGCTCTTACAAAAGTCTATAGAAGCCTGTTCATGGTTTTTTTCATATATTCCGAAACATTTTGCCATACCTTTTCCACAGCCAGGGCAGCCGGTCCCCGGGAGAACTGGACAAGGCTCTGTCCCATTTTCATGGATTCAATGACATCCCGGTCAAAGGGTATCTCTCCGGCAAACTGGATTGCGTTTTCAGAACAGAATTTTTTGATATTGAGTGTCATATCAGGATTTAGATCGGCCTTGTTCACGCAGAGGTAAACAGCCGCATTCATCTGGTCGGCCAGTTTCTTCACCCGGACCATATCATGTATTCCGGAATGGGTGGGTTCGGTGACGATGAGTACAGCATCGGCATTGCTGACAGATGCAATCACAGGGCATCCAATGCCGGGGGGGCCGTCGGTGATGATCAATGGAATATCATGATCCTTTGCCATTTTGCGGGCCTGTTCCCGAAGCTGGCTCACAAGAAGCCCCGAGTTCTCCTCGGCAATGCCGAGACGTGCGTGGATCATGGGGCCGTTATCTGTTTTTGAGATATATTTCTCTCCGCATATCTGCCGCTCAAAGGTAATGGCATCTGCCGGGCAGAAGTGGACACACACTTTGCACCCTTCGCATGAAACAGGATCAATGAGATACTCTTCAACAAAATCTTGGGCATCTTGTCCCGGGGATTTTTGTCCCGGGGATTTGGTTACGGCATCAAAACAGCATCTATCCACACACTCTCCGCACTGAATACAGAGAGATTGATCAATGCGGGCCTTGTGTCCCCCTTCAAAGGGTATGGTCTCCAGAACTTCATGGGGCAGGGTTAAAAAGAGATTGGCTGCATCCACATCCGCATCAATCACCACCCTGCTGGGAGCCAGGGTTGCCAGGGAGGCGGTGACGCTGGTTTTGCCGGTGCCGCCTTTGCCGCTGATAATGGTCAGCTCTTTCATGGGCGATCCTCCCTGTTTTTTATGGTATCAAGTTTTAATGCTATTTTGCCATAAAGCTCCTGGAAAAGTGCCTTCATCTCCGGCATTTTATCCACAAGCATCTCCCCCCGGGAGCATATCATGGCTGCTTCCCTGCTGAAGGGAAAACGCTGCATTATATCAATCCCTTCCCTGTGGGCATACTCGTCAAGAAGTCCGGTTTGAGTATCTTCAGTATCTGCACGATTTATAACAATACCCATGGGCACATTGAGCTTTTTCAGAACTTCCACAGTCAAGGCAAGATCATTGAGACCAAATGGAGTGGGTTCGGAAACGAGAAGGGCAAGGTCGGAATCACGCAGGGTCTCAATGGCAGGGCATGAGGTGCCGGGAGGGGCATCTACAATGGAGAGTTTCAAAGGATCAATTCTTTTTTTGACCTGTTTTATAAGAGGCGGAGACATGGCCTCCCCTATCCTCAACTCCCCCCATGTAAGGTCAACACCTCCAGGGGTAGTGCCTGTTTTGAGGGTTCCAAGTACTCTGCTCCCACTAATTATGGCATCTTCGGGGCAGACCATTACACACCCCTGGCAGGAGTGACACATGTCCGGAAAGGTCATTATCCTGCCTGCAATAAGGGCTATGGCACTAAACTGACATATCTTTTCACACTCTCCGCACAGGGAACATCTATCTTTATCCACCACCGGAACCATTGTTCCGATCTCCCGGGAGGTTATATTTTCAGGTTTAAGGAATATGTGGGAATTGGGCTCTTCAACGTCACAGTCAAAAACCTGAATCCCTTTATCTGCTGCTATGGCTGCAAGATTAACCGTCACCGTTGTCTTGCCTGTGCCTCCCTTGCCGCTTGCCACGGTTAGGATCATGATTGTCTCCTTTATGGAATTAATAAGCATGTGCTTAAAAAACTATGGTGTCAATATATAGCAATATCTCATATTGTCAAGGTTTTTTTAGCATTTGCTCTTTATTGTGGTCCATAAAAGCCTTGATCGTCGTTTGGTCCAATCCACAGGGGGCAGCCCCTACAGAAGGGCAACCACCGGGGAAGGGCAACCACAGGAGAAGGGCAACCACCGGGGAAGGGCAGGCACAGGGGAAGGGCAACCACGGGGGGTTGCCCCTACAGTTTTAAGGAGATATACCAGGGTTGTTGTCAGGCAGGGTTGTTTTTTTCAAACTCTTTCATGAAAGCTGTAAGCTTTTCCACACCTTCAACGGGAAATGCATTATAGATCGAGGCCCGGCATCCACCTATGGATCTATGGCCTTTGAGTCCGCTCAATCTTGCAGCAGCAGCTTCGGCAATGAACTTTGCCTCAAGCTCGGGTGTGGGAAGATTGAAGGAGACATTCATCCAGGAACGGGATGCATTTTCAGCATGTCCCCGGTAGTACTTTCCTTCATCAATGGCACTGTAAAGCATGGCTGCCTTCTCTTCATTGATCTTTTCCAGGGCTTCCACGCCGCCTTTTTTCTTGAGCCACTTCAAAACTTCACCCACAGCATAGATGGCAAAGCAGGGAGGTGTATTAAACATTGAGCCTTTTTCTGCATGGGTTTTATAACTCAGCATGGTGGGAACATTGGCAGGGGTTCTATCCAGGAGATCATCCCTTATGATAACTATGGTAACCCCTGAAGGACCCAGGTTCTTCTGGGCACCTGCAAATATAACGCCGAATTTTGATACATCAATTTTTCTTGAAAGAATATTTTTGTGTCTGTTTTAAGCTGGGCGTGAACTTCAAGTCCTATTACAGGTTCATACTGCATGGTATCGTTTCCTGATCGGTTTTTGATTTTTCATACACCATTGTTTGTTCAGTGGCTTGT
>JADGBO010000005.1 GCA_015231465.1 Desulfamplus sp. | reverse complement strand
AAGGGCACGGACAGGGTGCAAAAGAGGGGTATGGACAGGGGAGAAAGAGGGGTATAAATGCCGGACACCACAAATGACGACACTCTCATATCCCAGGATGACGTTGACAAGCTTTTAAGTGCAGGTTCCATTGAAGAGGCTGAAGAGGCTCTTTCAGGAGCCGATGATGACCTTGGTGAACTCTCCCAGGATGACATAGACAATCTTTTGAATGCATCCTCCACCCAAGATGATGAAGATGCTTTTTCAGGAGCCGATGACGATGATGAAGATGTTTTTTCAGGAGCCGATGACGATGTTGATGATGCTCTTGCAGGAGCCGATGATGACCTTGGTGAACTCTCCCAGGATGACATAGACAATCTTTTGAATGCATCCTCCACCCAAGATGATGAAGATGCTTTTTCAGGAGCCGATGACGATGATGAAGATGCTTTTTCAGGAGCCGATGAAGATGTTGATGATGCTCTTTCGGGAGCCGATGATGACCTTGGTGAACTCTCCCAGGATGACATAGACAGACTTCTCAATGCATCCTCATTTGAAGAGGATGACCCCGAAATCCCAGAGGATGACCCCGAAATCCCGGAAGATGATCTCCCGGACGGAGATGCCGATGATTTCGATGGGGAACAGGATGATTTTGATCTTGTTTCCCAGGATGATATTGACAAGCTCATGTCCACCGAGTCCATGGATGATCTTGATAATCTGGAGGTCGATTTGGAAGAAGACCCCCTGGTTGACGAAGATGGACCCGGGGACTTTTCCGGTGCATCCCGGGATGACGACGACGACGACGATGATGATCAGCCTATAGATGAATCCCAGGCCTGGGATATTGAAAATTGCCTTGTCACCCAGGATGACATTGATGAGCTTCTCTCATCGGATAATGACGATGATCTGTCCGTTGAATCCGATGATGACCTGGATGATCTTTTTGCATCCGGGCCCGATGATGGAGATTCCCCTGGTACTGACCTTTCTGATGATGCAGGAACCAGGGATGACCCCCGAAGAAAGATGGACGGCCAGGATGAAGATGAATTTCTCGTTGACTTGACCGATGGGGAGGGCGATGATGAATTCGCACTTGATGATGCCGAAGACCTCTCCCAGGCCGATCTTGATGCCCTGCTCGGGGATGCCGAAGACGGCGATGATGATCTGGAGAGCTTCTCCAGTGACGATATTGATGAGTTTTTAAGTGAAGACGATGCCCAGCCCTTAGATTCGGAGCCCGGTCCCGTTGATGATGGTGCCGGAGGCGGCGGCCGTGATCTCATTTCCCAGGATGACATTGATGCTCTTCTGGCCGGAACCGATGAGGAAGATGAAGATCTGCTGGCCGATATGGAACAGGATGAGGATCTGGATATATCTTCCGATTTCTCCACCGATGACATTGACCCTGGGGGTGAAGAAGATGACTCCGGGCCGGTTCTCCTTGAACCGGACGACTCGTTGGAGGCCGGAGACGCTCCAGGGGATGAGATTGCCCAGCTTGGCGACCAGAACCTTAGAGAGCAAAAAGAGAGGGTAAAAAGTCCCATTGTCAGGATCGTTATTCTGGTAATTCTCTTCATGATTGCCGTGGGCGGTGCTACAGCAGGAATCTATTTTTTTCTGTTGAAGGACAGGCTGGCTGATGAGCCCCCCTCCTATGATACCTCACTTCTTCAGCCAACGGTTAAGGATGAGGAAGATATCCATGAGGAAAAGGTTGACGTGCAAATTGAGGAAGAGGATATTTTTCAGCCCGGTAAAATAGTTCTGGAAGATTTTGTGGTTTTCACTCCGGAACAGGACGAAGTTACCACCTATGTCGCGGCAGACATTGCCATAGACTATTCCTACAAGAGTGTCGGGGATGAGATAACCGCCCGTACCCCTTTCTACAGGCATATAATTTATGAAGCCATTAAAAATGTACTCAGGGAAGATGTCGGGGTACGCCTTACCGGTGATGATATTGTGAAGGCTGTAAAAAAGGAGCTGGATATGGCCCTGCCTGGAAAGAAAGTCGATAAGGTGACCTTCGTGGTTTTTATAACTGGATAAGGTTATTTTTTATTTTTTTATAACCATTTGTGAACAGAATAGAGATTATCTGTTTTGTGTTCATTGCTAAGGGGGGGGGGGAAATGACGACAATACCAGGTCACAATATTGTTATCCAGCAGTCGGGAAGGGCCCATGATGCAACCCATCACCTTAAGCCGGTTCAGCCGGACCAGGAGCATCTCCAGCAGCAGCAGACCACCAGAGCCGCTGTTGAGCAGACCACAGTTCAGTCCTCGGAGAATCAGGGAGCCCTTAAAAATGACGTGAATCCGGACAGGCGGGAAAGGGAGAGGAGGGCAGCCCGAAGAAAAAAGAGAAAAGAGTTGAATACCAAAGAGTCAAAATCCAGATCCAATTCTCCTGATCTGCCCGGCAATCTTCTTGATACTGTTGCATGATGAGACTTTTCTCCATTGAATTCTGGATTGTGCTGCATCTTTTCATTGAACTTATTCTTGTTGTTATTGTCTGGGCCCTTGTGAGGAAGTTGAAGAAAACATATTCCCACCCTGCCTGGAAAAAGGGATTTTTCAATGATATGGCTGCTTCGATATATGACGAAACATTGTCAAAGCTGGAACATGAAACCGATGCTCTCGCAGATAAATCAGCGGTTCAGATGGTTGACCGGGCAGCCCAGGACATAATAGAACTTTTGGATCCTCTCGTGAAAGGGGCTGAATCCGCAGCATCATCATTTGATTCCCAGATTAAAGAGAAAAAACGTCTTATACATGAGTTGAACGAATCCCTTGATTCCCGTATTATCAGCATAAACCTTCTTCTCTCCAGGGCAGAGGTTCTTCTGAATGGCCAGGAACGATTTAGATACCCTCGGTCAGATGGAGCATCGTCAAACTTGCCGTCAGATGGGGTATCATCTAAGCTGCCGTCATCGGGAAATATTGGTTTTTCAGGAGTTCAAAGCATATCCGGCTTAAAGGAGCGTGATTTCGCGATGCGTCAGACTTCAATGGGAAATCCATTTGAGGATGATGTTTTTGATCAGCAAAGGAAAATAGTGGAGCTTTACCAGCGGGGAATGGATGCCGGGGAGATTGCATCGAAATTATCTATGCCCCAGGGAGAGGTTCAACTGGTAATCAACCTTAAAGAGAAGTTCATAAAGATGGAGAATCAGTTCTGATGAAAGGGTTGGTACCCATTTTGTCTGATATTTTAAAGTCTCAAAAATCCCCTGGGGCATCAGGAATACAGTCTTCGGGGGAGGGGCGGGTTCTCCAGGCCAAAGTGCTGAAGCTTTTTTCTCCGGCACAAGGGGTTTTGAAGGCGGGAGATATTTTACCAAAGCATGGCATTGATTCATCTTCATCGGCACTTCTTCTTATCCAGGGGCGTAAGGTTCTTGCAGATATCAATCCTGATGTCGATATTAAAAAAGGTGACATAATAAGCTTGAAGCAGACTGACCAGGGGAAACTGACCATTCTCTCCCATAACCCCCGTAGCGGTGCCTCCCCTGTGCCATTGGATAGTCCTTTACCATCCAATACAGATGTGCCTGGGAGGTTAAAAACAGATACAGTATCCATGGGATCGGCATTGAAAGCTGAAAACGCATCTATGGGCACACCATTGAAAAGGGAAGTACCCATGAGCAGGGCATTGAAAGGGGAAACCGTAACTATGGACACGCCATTGAAAGCGGAAAACATATCCATGGGTTCGGCATTGAACTATCTCCTTAGGAGTTCTCCCTTACAAGGATTCAGGCAATTGGCAGATATGTTGTCAAATCCTGTCATCTCAAAAAATTTGCCTGTTGATCCTGGAGATGTTGAGTCTGGAGAGAGACCTGGGGCTGAAAAAACAATCATGAACTCTTTGAGGGACTTGTTGTATAATGTTGCACTGAAGTCTGAAAAACTTGATCCCCTTCTTCTGCATAGATTGCTTGAGAATGGGGGGCTCCTTCTTGAAAAAAAGATGTCGGCCTTTATTGAAAAAGTAGGGGGTGAGATTAATAGTTATAAATCCCATGCAGAACAATCTTCCGTCAAACAGATGCCCAATGAATCCGGGGTGCAAATTCGGGATGAAAAGATATTCTCACAGCCTTTCAGACAGACCATGAAAGAAGATATTTTCAGACAGACCATGAAAGAAGATATGAAGGCCGCTGTACTTCAGGCCCTCTCCCCGGGGGATGATGCCCGGGAGGGTGAAATGGATGCCCTTGGAAAGTTTGCCCAAAACCTTGAAAAGCTTCAAGTTCTTAACTCCCATCTATCCGATACAGGAAAGTATCTTCTGCCTTTTCCGCTTTTTTACAACGGCAGCTTCTCATTTGGTCAACTCTTTTTTGACCTCGGCTCCAGGGATGAAAAAAAATCTGATTCGGAGAACCGTATTCTTAAGGTTTCCCTGTTTTTAACCATGTCTGCTCTCGGTCCGTTAAGGGCTGATTTTTCAGTACTTAAAAATCATATATCCGGTGTTTTTATGGTGGAAGACAGGGATACAGCAGATTTTGTGACAAAAATGCTGCCGGATTTAACCCAAAGATTGCAGAAACATGAATACATGGTTCGTACTATAACCTGTCAGGTTGCAGATAGTGATGTTTTGAGGGAGGATGTTTTCATAAATGATATTTGCCGGCAGGAAGATGACGGGCTTCGGGTGATAATATAGATGCCTGTGATGATAATATAGATGAGGGTGATAACAATATAGATACCGGGTAAAGGTTGAGTAATCAGAAATAGATATGGAGAAAAATATTGGACATGAAAAAGAGGGACATGCAAAAAAGGGACATGAAAAAAGGATTGGACATGACAAAGGGATTGGATACTATAGAGAGATTGGATAATATAGAAAGATTGGAAATTGAACCGCTCAAAGATGCTCCAGGCACTCTGAATTCCGGCATTATATCAGGCTTTGCAAGGAGAACCATGATGCTTATGGTATTTTTGTTTGGCATTGCCACCATTGTCGCCACCAGCGGAGATTCCGGGGACAGCACCAAACCGGTGGAAGAGAAGATTAATCCTGCCGGTGTCTCCATCGTAGTTCCCACCAACAAGCAGGTCTATCTTGAGGGGGATTTTGTCTCATTTGTCAGCAGGATTGTGGATCCTGATAAAGACGAGGCCTACACATACTCCTGGACATCCAGCAGGGACGGTGAGATTGGCACGGCAGCCAACCTCAATCTCAATACCCTGACGGCAGGCTCCCATGTGATAACTCTTACCCTTCTTGATGCCGCCGGTAATACTGTGGATTCGGACTCGGTTACCATCACTGTGGGAGATGAAGACCCCCAGGCAAAGAACACCGCTCCGGTGGCGGCCATAACAGCCCCGGCAGCAAATGTCTCCTTTAACGTGGGAGAGACCATAACATTCCAGGGAACCGGAACCGATGCCGAGGATGGGGATCTGACCGACTCTTACCTTGTATGGCACTCCAGCTTGAACGGAGCCATTGGAACCGGAGGCACGGTATCCACCAATGTGCTTGCATCCGGCGAACACACCATAACCCTCACGGTGACGGACAGTAAGGGCAGCTCCACCAACGCCTTTATAATAATTACAGTGGGAGCCGATGCTTCCGCCCCCAGGGTTCAGATTACAAGCCCTGCAGACAGCTCGGCCCAGGGAGCCACCTACGATGCCAGTGCCGGGGATACCATAAATTTTGTGGGAAAAGCCACGGATTTCGACGGAACCCCCATAACAGGAGAGAACCTCCAGTGGATATCTTCCAAGGATGGCCTGCTTTTCACCGGAAGTACCCATGAACTTTACACAAGAAGTGTCCAGGCCCTGAACTATGAGCCATTGAAAGAGGGGGAACACACCATCTATCTCAGGGCCACGGGATCCGCAGGAACAGGTCAGGCCAGCATCATCGTAAATCTTAAAAACACAAGCCCCGTCGCGGAAATATCCAATCCTCCTGAGACCTGCCCCGAAAACAACACCCTGTGCCGTGTTTTTGCTCCGGGAGAGTGGATCAATTTCCAGGGAACAGCAGCAGATACGGAAGACGGTTCTCTCTTTGGAGAGAGCCTGGAATGGACCTCCCACATTGATGGATTCCTGGGCACCGGCACCAGCCTCAATGTCAAGACCGACAATGTCCAGGCCCTGGGCAATCGTCCCATGAGCAACGGCGAGCATATAATCACCCTGGAGGCAAAGGATCGATGGGGTGCATCGGGCATTGATTCCGTGGTGATAAACATCGGCACCAACACCCCGCCGGTGCCCTCCATAACATATCCTGCCGCAGACTATACCAGTCCCACATCAACGGGATTTGTAACCTTTTACGGAGAGGCCAGGGATGTGGAGGACGGCTCCCTCACCAGTGACGACATGGAGTGGTACAGAAGCGACCGCCAGGGCAGGATCACCCCGGAAGAGTCTCCTGGTGCCGCCATCATGACCTCTTCGGTTCGTTTTGATGTTTCAACCTTTGAAACCGGCACCCACACCATTACCCTTGTGGCCACGGACAGTATGGGGAGTAAAGGTGTCACATCAAGAAACATTACAGTGCCTTAGCAAGCTATAGTTCTATAGTTTTGCAGATAATGAGATTGGCAATCGTACTTTAGGGGCACTCCCTTGTGGCTGCCCTTAAAAAAATATTTGCTGAAATATTATTATTGAAGTCTATATATAACGGTATCTGCTTTACTCTTCCAAAGGAGTCTTTTTTTATGTTCTATCTTGTCAATAAAAAGCTGATTATATTTTCAATGCTCTTTTTCTGCCTGACGGCTACATCCCTCTTTGCCGCACCTCCGACCCTTGTCATCCGGTCTCCTGCCGACAACAGCACCGTCTCCTACAGATCCACCATTGTCTTTCTTGCCGATGCCAATGACCAGGAAGACGGTATATTGACGGGACAGTCCATTATCTGGCTCTCGAACAATGACGGTTTCCTCGGCTATGGTATCTCCTTCACCAACAGCAGACTCTCGGTGGGCACCCATACTGTTACTGCCACGGCCCGGGACAGTGACGGCGAAGAGACCAGTGCCTCCATAACCGTCACTGTCAGCAATGAGGCCCCGGAGGTGCTGATTACTTCCCCCCAGGACAACAGCACAAGACCCCAGGGGGCCATCATCACCTTTCTGGCCAATGCCAAAGATCCGGAAGAGGGAGTACTCACCGGGCAGTCGGTTATATGGGAATCGGACCGTGACGGTTTCCTGGGTTATGGCATCTCCTTTACCAAAAGCAATCTTACCGTGGGAACACATGTGATAACCGCCACCGCCACAGACGGTTTCGGCAAGACAGGCAGTGACTCCATAACAGTTATTATAGGCAATGCATCACCCAAGGTTCTCATAACGTCACCGGCGGACAACAGCAGCCATCCAAAGGGATTAACCCTGGTTTTCCTTGCCAGTGCCACGGATCCGGAAGATGGTGTCCTTACCGGACAGTCCGTGGTATGGAAGTCGGACCGTGACGGTTTTCTGGGGTACGGTACATCGGTAACCACTGACAGGCTCTCCCTGGGTACCCATGTGGTCACTGTCACTGTCAGAGACAGTACCGGTCTTGAGGGCAGCAGCTCCATAACGGTAACCGTGGGCAATGCATCTCCGGAGATTCTCATAAGACTGCCTGCGGACAACAGCAGTTTTTCCCAGGGGGAGATGATTTTGTTTGTGGCAAACGTTACGGATCGTGAGGATGGAAACCTTAGCGGAGAGTCTGTCAGGTGGGTGTCGGACAGGGATGGATTCTTTGGATTCGGCACATCCTTTTCCATAAACGCTCTGTCCGTGGGAACCCATGTTATAACGGTGACGGCCAAGGACAGTGACGGTTTAGATAGCAGCAGCTCCATAACGGTTGCCGTGGGTAATGAATCCCCGGTGATTGTGATCACCCATCCCCCCCTGGGAAGCAGTTTCGATTATGGTGAGGAGGTCTCCTTTTCAGCGGATATCAATGACCGTGAGGACGGCCCGCTGGGTGGCAAAAATGTTATTTGGATGTCGGACCAGGACGGATTCCTGGGATATGACTCATCGTTTACCATAAGCACCTTGTCATTGGGAACCCATGTGGTGACCGTCACGGCCACGGACAGTTTTGGTGCCGAGGCATCCTCCACCCTCACCATAGCCATAAATGAAAAGGAGCCAGCCGGAATTGCCGGAGTCTCCATTTTGAAGCCCCAGGATGGCGATACTTTTTTTCTCAATGATTATATTGAGTTCCAGGGTGAAGTGACAGCCGATGAGGATGGAGGGCTTTATGATGGTACACTTGTGTGGACATCGAATATTGAGGACGATCCCCTGGGGCAGGGAGAGCTTTTCAGGATAAACACCCTGACAGCGGGAAAACATCTTGTGACCTTGACTGCCACGGATAATCTGGGCGGTTCGGTGAGGGATTTCATTCTGATAACCGTTGCCAACTCCCTTCCTGAACCCTGGATATCTTTTCCAATAACCGGTTCCGTGTTTGAGGACACCGATGAAATAAGATTCAAAGGCGGGGCATCGGATCCAGAGGATGGGGAGCTGACAAGCAGTTCCCTCTCCTGGGTATCGGATATTGATGGATATCTCGGCAGTGGAAGGGAGGCCGGCATAACTCTCTCCCCCGGGGAACATACTGTCACCCTCATAGCCAGGGATCGTCATGGCGATGAATCCTCGGTCTCCGTAACCGTAACCATCAATGCCACCTCCCAGAGCCGGCCCATGACCCTGGAAAACTCCCGCATCTCACTCTTCCTGGGACAGGATGCTTCCCTTGCCGTGTCCGGCGGGCATCCGCCGTATCGTTATTACAGGGAATATCCCCACATTGCTTCCATGGATATATATGGCGATGAGATCATTCTGCGACCCGAGAGCCTTGGGGAGACCACCTTCAAGATTGTTGATCGCCAAAACACCACCCTCACCCTCGGTGTCACGGTTATGGATAGCATGGAGAACTTCCCCTTTGCCCATGCCGGACCCGATGGGAGCGTTACCTCGGGTACCACCGTCATCCTGGATGGAAGGGAGTCCGAGCCGGGAATCCACGGCATAGCCTCCTGGCAGTGGAAACAGCTCAATGAGGATAACTCTGCCAGGGTGGTTTTGTCGGATACAGACACTCCCAGGGTCACCTTTGTGGCCCCCGGGGTAAGTGAAGAGTCCTGGTTCACCTTCAGACTCACGATCACGGACAACACCGGCAATGTAAGCTCGGATGATGCCGTCATAACCGTCCTGCCCAATGGCATTGAGGGTTATCCCCATGGTGTTGTATCGTTTATGACAGTGGACGGGGTGGAGCCCCTGGGCCTTGCCCTTGCCGGGGAAGGTGATTTTGTCGCCATTGTTCCGGGCTATGAGCAGTTTGTAACCGATGGGAGGGGCAGGCCCGAAAATATGATTTACGGGCTTGTGGATATTGGGATAAAGGTGGATGAAGGTGCCGGGGCCCACATGATTTTATATCTGCCCAGGCCCCTGGAAGAGGGCTACGGTATATATAAATACAGCCCTGTCCATGGATGGTACGAGTATTTCAATTATGTGACTTTTTCCGCAGACAGAACCCGGGCCTATATTGTATTGAGGGACGGGGGTCCAGGCGATGATGACGGCATGGCCGATGGAATCATTACCGACCCCCTGACCATCGGCACTCCACCGTCAACACCCCTTCCCCCTCCGGAAGAGCCCGGAGAACCCCCGGCTTCCGGAGGAGATGATGGAGGAGGGGGAGGCTGCTTTATATCGACACTTATTTAGGTTTGGGGTGTCAAAATCTGACATTTTCCATTGCCCATTTTTTGACCATCAACGGTAGAGACGCAATGCATTGCCTCTCTACATCATCACGATTTGGGCATCAAATTGGTTTTTAAACACCCCAATTTAGGTTATTATGATCAATATTGATTCCATTTCAAAAAGTTACGGCGGTCAGGTACTGCTTGACGGGGCATCCCTCCAGATCAATCCTGGTGAGAAGATCGGTCTTGTGGGCAGAAACGGTCACGGTAAGACAACCCTTCTTAGAATGATCACCGGTCAAGAGGAGCCGGATGACGGACATATCCGTATCCCAGGGGATTGCCGCATGGGTTACCTGACCCAGCACATCTATTTTACAAAGGATACTGTTCTTGGGGAGTGTATGCTGGGTCTTCCGGAACATGAATCGGATCACTCCTGGAAGGCTGAAAAGATACTTGCCGGGCTCGGTTTTTCGGACCATGACATGCAGCGTTCCCCCGGGGATTTTTCCGGGGGGTATCAGGTACGCCTCACCCTGGCCAAGGTGCTTGTTTCGGATCCCGATCTTCTTATTCTGGACGAGCCCACCAACTACCTTGACATTGTCTCCATAAGGTGGATTTCAGGTTTTTTAAGGGCCTGGCCCCGGGAGATACTCCTTGTGACCCATGACAGAAACTTCATGGACAGTGTTGTAACCCATATTGCCGGGATACATCGGTGTGTCATAAGAAAGATTGCCGGTGGGACACAAAAATATTATGAACAGATTGCCCAGGATGAGGAGATTTACGAAAAAACACGACTTAACGAAGAGAAGCGCCGCCGGGAGATGGAGCTTTTCATAACCCGTTTCAGGGCCAAGGCAAGGCTGGCGGGTCTTGTTCAGTCAAGGATCAAGACTTTAAATAAAATGGATAAAAAGGATGGCCTGGTAAAGATTGAAAACCTTGAATTTTCCTTTAGGGAGAAACTTTTTTCCGGTAAGAAGATCATGGATAGCGAGTCCGTGGTTTTTTCCCATGAAAAAAATGGCCCCCCTCTTATCCATGATTTCAGCATCACCGTTGCTCCCGGGGATCGTATCGCGGTTATAGGTAAAAACGGCAAGGGAAAAACCACACTGCTCAAAATACTTGCAGGCAAAATTGACCCCGATTCCGGTGAGGTAAGGTACAATCCTGGAGTTGTCAGGGGATATTTTGAGCAGACCAATATCAGCTCCCTCAATTCCAACGCCACCGTTGAGGAGGAGATTCTCTATTCCCATCCCGACATGGACAGACAAAGGGCACGAAATATTTGTGGTGCCATGATGTTTGAAGGAAACAATGCCCTGAAGCTTATTTCGGTTCTCTCCGGCGGCGAGAAGAGCCGGGTCATGCTTGCAAAACTTCTTGCCCGTCCCCTGAATCTCCTTATGCTGGATGAGCCTACCAACCATCTTGACATGGAGTCCTGCGATTCACTTCTTTTGGCCCTGGACAATTTCAGTGGAGCCGTGTTGTTGGTTACCCATAACGAGATGCTTCTCCACTCCCTGGCCAATCGTCTTGTTGTTTTTAAAAATGACTTGGTTTTCCTTTTTGAAGGAACGTATCAGGAATTTCTTGACAAAGGGGGATGGGAAGAGGATTCTTTTTCTAAAAAAGCCGAGGTCGCTAGAAAAAAAGATGCTGCTGCTGAAAAAGCCGATGCCTGTGGAAAAGAAGATGTTCATAAAAAAGCCGATGCCTGTGGAAAAGAAGATGTTCATAAAAAAGCCGATGCCTATGGAAAAGAAGATGCTCATAAAAAAGCCGAGGCCTGTGGAAAAGAAGATGCTCATAAAAAAGCCGAGGTCTGTGGAAAAGAAGATGCTCATAAAAAAGTCGAGGCTGGTAAAAAAGCCGAGTCTGCTGTAAAGGCCCGGTCCTCTAAAAAAGGCGAGGACAGTTTTTCCCGGGGATCGGTTCCTTCGTCATTTGACAGAGGTGTGATGAAAATATCTGCAAAGGAGGCACGCAGGCTCAGGTCCGGGATAGTAAAAGAGCGTTCAAAGGTTCTTGGACCCATAGAAAGGGCTATAAAAAACGATGAGGCTGCCATAGAGACCGCCGAAGCCGAACTCGAATTTTTGAATCAGGCCATGCAGGAGGCATCTGAAAGGATGGATGGAGGGAAGATTGCCGAATTGGGGAAAAAGATTGTCCAATGTCAATATCTCATTGATCAGCGATTCGATTCCCTTGAAGAACACATGGCTGAACTCGAAGAAAAATCAATCCCTTTTGACAAAGAAATTAAAGCAATTAACTTAATGAACAGCTCGGCCTAATCACTGTGACAAAGAAATTAAAGCAATTAACTTAACTTAACTTAACTTAACTTAACTTAACTTAACTTAACTTAACTTAATGAACAGCTCAGACTAATTTTTTTCATTTCAGGTCGGACTGTCTCTAAATTGGACATTATTGTGTTATGGATAAAAAAAAGTTACAAATTGTATGGGGTACTGCACTTGTCATGGCAGGTTTGGGCGTGTTTTACAGGATTCCCCAGGTGATGCCCAGGATTGCGGGGATAGATGCCTTTTCAGATGCTACCGGTATAATAAAATTCTGTTTTTATCTTCTCGGTTTTATGCTGGTATTTGGAGGCGGAAAGAAATTGTTTGACAATATTTGGAAATGAGCAGTTTTGAAAATATTTTATTTAAAACTGTAGGGGCAAGCCTGTGTGTCTGCCCTTTAGGAGGGCAACTACATCGGTTTGCCCTTCCTTTTAATGCTTTCGTTGGGGCGGATTACTCTGCCATGTCGTTATATGCAGCAGTAAATTTTCATTAATTTAAAACATTGTTTAGAAAATTCGGAGGTACAGATGGTGGCGGCTCCAGGCAAACCGGTTAAACGTGGGGGTACCTTAAAAGCTACAATCAAGGATCAGTCGGGTGCGGGTAAATTGAGAATAGGTGAGATACTCTCAAAGGAGGGGCAGATCACGAGTGTTCAGCTTCAGGCAGCCCAGAACCAGATGAAAAAATCCGGGGGCCGCCTCAGCAGCATTCTCCTGCAGATGGGACATATTGATCCTGAAACCATTGTAAATGTGCTGGGAAGGCTTTATGGATACGAGGTTATCAAGATTGGTGATATAAAACCTGTTTCGTCGCTCATAAAAGCCATCCCCTTTGACACTGCCAAGGAGTATATGGCCTTTCCCCTGGGTATCAAGGATAATGAGATCGTTGTAACAATGATCGAACCTACGGATACCGATGCGGTGGACGAGTTCCAGGATAAGGTCAGAGCCCTTTTGAAGACAGATAGGTCCCTCAAGGTATGCGTCTCCACGGAAAAGGATATTATAGATTCATACAGGGATTTTTATAAACTAAGCGATGAAGAATATAAGGCTTTTTTACATTTTGAAGAAGCCGAAGATGAACAGCCCGTAACTTCGGTTGAGGATTTCGGTTCCCTTGTCTCCGAAGCTGCCGATGAACTTGAGGTTCAGGACACCCGTGATGTCAAGGATCTTGATGGAGGGTTCATGGCATCGGATGCTCCCATCATAAAGCTTGTAAACGGTATTTTGACAAAGGCGATCAACGATGGCATCAGCGATATTCACATTGAGCCCTTTGAAAAATCCCTTCAGGTGCGTTATCGTCTTGACGGCTCCCTTTTTAAGGCCATGAACCTCCCCCTCTCCATTAAAAATGCAGTCATATCAAGGCTTAAAATTCTTGCGGAACTTGATATTGCAGAACGAAGGATTCCCCAGGACGGCAGGATAAAGTTAAGGCTCGGCAAGAGAAAAACAGTGGATTTTCGTGTATCAAGCCTTCCCACCCTTTGGGGGGAAGGAATTGTCATGCGTATTCTTGACCAGAGTGCCCTGAACGTGGATTTGGCCAAGCTTGGATTTGAGCAAAAAACCTTTGCGTCAATAAAACGCTGTATTCACCGTCCCTATGGCCTGCTTCTCGTAACCGGCCCCACCGGAAGCGGTAAGACCACCACCCTTTACTCTCTTTTGAATCGACTTAATAATGACGATACAAAAATCCTGACGGCGGAGGATCCCATTGAGTTCAACTTCAGGGGCATCAACCAGGTGCCTGTCAACGAGAAAGTGGGCATGACCTTTTCCGCTGCCCTGAAAGCTTTTCTCCGTCAGGATCCGGATATTATAATGGTGGGCGAGATCCGGGACATTACAACTGCGGAGATTGCCATAAAGGCCGCCATGACCGGCCATCTTGTCTTCAGCACACTCCATACAAACGACTGCCCATCCACCATAGGAAGGCTCATTGACATAGGCATTCCGTCATATATGCTGGCATCGGCGGTGACCATGGTACTCTCCCAGCGTCTCGGACGAAGGCTTTGTCCATTGTGCAAACAGGAGGTGAGCGGTTATGATCCCAACGAACTTGAAATGTATGGTTTTGATAAAAATGAGATACCAAATTTAAAGATAATGGGGCCTAAAGGGTGTGCCGAATGTAATGGAACCGGTTACAAGGGCAGGGTGGGTTTTTATGAGCTTATGGAGGTGACGGATGAGGTTGGAAAAGCCATAAATGCAAATGTTCCCGAGGATCATTTGAGAAAGATAGCGGTACAGGAAGGTATGGTCACCCTCAGGGATGCGGGTCTTCAAAAGATCAGAGATGGGATTACATCCCTGGATGAGGTGCTTAAAAAAACAACAATCACCAAGGAGGCACTTCCTGCATATCTTGTAAATCCCGATGTTGAAGACTATCAGGATAAGGATGTCATTATTCGTGAAGGCAACAATGACAAGGATTTTTTCAAGCTTGTCAGCGGTGGGCTTTATGTGGTCAAAGGAGGTAAGAAGATAGCTGAAATTACAGAACCGGGAGAGTATTTTGGTGAAATGGCGGCCATAACAGGAGAGTCCCGTTCTGCATCCATTGTATCCAAAGGCAACTGCAAGGTAAAAAGATTCCCCGGGGATAAACTGCTTGAGGTGATAGAGAACTATCCGGATGTGGGCACCCATCTGTTCGGTGTGCTTGCCAACCGTCTGGATCATGCCAATAAGCTTCTTATCAGCAAACTCAAACCGGCGGTAAAAAATTGAACCATCTCAATCTACTCCTATTTCAAAATATGAGGTGAATTTATTATGAGCAGTTCATTGTGTCAGGAAGATTTTGATCAGATATCGAGTTTTATAAAAGAGAATCTCATCCACTGGTTGACTGACATGAGCCTTGGCCGCCCTCCGGTTGTTTATGAGATAGAACTTAGGGAGCGGAGCATCCGGGTGGAGGAGGAGCTTAAACATCAGCGTGAACTTCTTCATCAGTTTTTAAAGCAGATGGACAGGCGTTTCGACCAGGTTGACAAGCAGTTTGTATCCCAGCGTGAACAGTTTGACAAGCAGTTGTCATCCCAGCGTGAACAGTTTGATAAGCAGTTGTTATCCCAGCGTGACCAGGTTGACAGACAGTTTGCATCCCAGCGTGAAGAGATGCATCAGAGGTTCGAGCAGGTTGACAAGCAGTTGTCATCCCAGCGTGAAGAGATGCATCAGAGGTTCGAGCAGGTTGACAAGCAGTTTGTATCCCAGCGTGAAGAGATGCATCAGAGGTTCGAGCAGGTTGACAAGCAGTTGTCATCCCAGCGTGAAGAGATGCATCAGAGGTTCGAGAAGGTTGACAAACAGTTGTCATCCCAGCGTGAACAGTTTGACAAGCAGTTTGTATCCCAGCGTGAAGAGATGCATTTGAGGTTCGAGCAGGTTGACAAACGGTTTGGTCAGATTGATAAAAAATTTGAGCAAGTTGATAAGCGTTTCGAGGAGATCAACAGGAGACTCGATCTTTTTATGAAATGGAGTTTTGGGTTGTCTTTGACTTTGGCAGCTGTGGTCATAGGTGCGGTTAAGCTATTTTAGATACTTCCGGTTTTTTAAATCTTGGTTTATCGGTATGCCATCGGTTTTTGTGCAATATATCTGCACTAAAAGAAAAAAGGGTTTACAGTAAACCGCTGTAAACCCTTGTCTATTGGTCGGAGCGACTGGATTTGAACCAGCGACCACTTGTCCCCCAGACAAGTGCGCTACCAGACTGCGCCACGCCCCGTTAATTTAATGATTCTCTATTTAGCAGACACTATTGTGTATGTCAAGCAGGTTGTATGATTTTATGAAGAGATTTAAAAAATATAGGGAACATCAACCCCTGAAAAAAGGTGATACCCTTGGAATTTGTGCCCCGTCCGGAGCCTTTGACAGGGATATTTTCATTCAGGGAGCCAATTGCCTTGAAGATATGGGCTTCAAGTTGCTCATTCCCCCTGAAATATATGAAAAAAAAAGATACCTTGCCGGCAATGATATCTTGAGGGCCCAAATTATCCATACTCTTTTCGACAATCCTTCGGTCAAGGGAATCCTTTGTGCCAGGGGGGGCTTTGGTTCATTGAGGTTGCTGGGTCTGCTTGATTACGATCTCATCGCACTCAATCCCAAGCCCTTTGTGGGATTCAGTGACATAACCGCACTTCTTTGTGCCATGTCTGCACGATCTTCTCTTCAGGTTTTTCATGGTCCTGTTGTAACATCCCTTGCCCGTGCTTCGGCTGAGACCCTGCATTCAATGTATGGGCAGTTGACATCAATTCCCATGGCTGCTTCCTGCTGTGAGACTGAAACTTGTTTTTTCCAGTGCCATGAAATTACCGCCCCGTCGGGGACGGTTTTGAGGCCGGGGAAGGCCGTTGGATTTCTGGCAGGGGGTAATCTTGCAACACTATGCCATTTGACGGGAACGGCCTTTCAGCCCGATTTTAGAAATTCGATTCTCTTTATTGAAGATGTGGGAGAGCCTCCCTATAAAATCGACAGAATGCTCTCCCATATGAAACTTGCCGGTGTTCTCGATGGGATTTCGGGTGTTGTCGCCGGTTCCTTTGAAAATTGCGGCAATGAGTATCTTATACATGAAATACTTCTCGATATTTTTGAATTTCCCCATATTCCAGTTATGACAGGTTTTCCGGCAGGACATGGTCCGGTAAATCACACAATGCGTTTAGGTGCTGTTGTTTTAATGGATACAGAAGAAAAAAAACTGACATGGCTCCCCCGGGAATATGACCCGATGGGGCAGCATTTTGAAAAATGAGTCATCTATCATAGATGCCATTAATGGTGCAGTGATGAACGATAAGCGGATGGGGTAGCATTTTGAAAAATGAGTCTTCTATCATAGATGCCATGAATGGTGCAGTGCTGAACGGTGTGTTTCCGGGAGCTGTTCTTCTCGTTGCTCACAGGGGTGAAATTGTGTTCCACCTGCCTTTTGGTGTTTCAGATATTTTTAGCGGAAATAAAGTTTCTACAGACTCTATTTTTGATCTGGCATCTTTGACTAAACCACTGGCAACGGCTTTGATAGTTATGGTTCTGGTCGAGAGGGGTATTCTCTCCCTTGATACGAGGCTTGGAGATATTTTACATGATGTACGGTGCAGGTATAAATCTTCCATTACCATTGATCAGCTTCTCCGTCACAGATCGGGACTTCCTGCCCATCGTCCTTTTTATCAAGGCTTATCTCCTGTTCCTTCCCGGGAAAACAGAAGACTTCTAAGAAAGTTGGTCATTGAAGAGCCTTTGCTATCCATGCCTGGTTCCGATGAGATTTACAGTGATCTTGGATATATTCTTCTCTGCTGGGTTATTGAGGATGTTACAAAAAATAGACTTGATATCAATCTATATAAAGCATTATATCTTCCTTTAAATATTCAGGATCTGTTTTTTGTCGATCTCAATGACTCTGGAATTGTCCCGGACCGGGATGAACACTTTTTTGCAGCAGGCAACGGAGCCGGGAAAAAAAGTTTTGTTGCCACGGAAATATGCCCATGGAGAAAAAAAATATTATGTGGAGAGGTTCATGACGATAACGCATGGGTAGCAGGGGGAGTGGAGGGACATGCAGGTCTTTTCGGCACAGCCTGTGGTGTATGGAAAATTCTCAATATCCTGCTCTCTGTCATGTCCGACAGGTATGACTTCTCTTTTCCAATAAGTAAAAGGACACTTCTGGACTTTGTTACCAAAGGGGAGAGTGGTGGGATGGTTGCCGGATTTGACACTCCATCTCCTTCCGGATCGTCATCGGGCCGCTACTTGTCATCCTCAAGTATCGGCCACCTTGGGTTTACCGGCACTTCTTTCTGGCTTGACCCCGAAAATGATCTGATTGCCATACTTATGACCAATCGGGTTCATCTCGGCAGAGATAATGTGAAAATAAAACATTTTCGTCCCTTTATTCATGATTTGATTGCAGAGAGTACAATTGTCTGACCTTACTTTCATTGTCCGCTACGTCCGTCAGGGCATGGTCGTTATATTAAATTTGTTCTTGTAAAAAGATTGCTTTTCTGTTAGCAACTATCCTCTGATAAATTTTTTGTAAAATTTAATACGTTTAAGGGGCAGTCTTAACCATTAAGATATTCAACTGCTGTGTAACACTATACGGGATAATGCGATTGAATTGGCAATTGTACTTTAGGAAATCCCTGTGTGGCTATCGTTTCTAAAGTTTAGGTGCCGAAAATATTTTTTGGAAATCTATAGTTTTCCAGATAATGCAATTGACAACCATATTGTAGAGGGCAGCCCCCTGTGGCTGCCCTCAAAAAAAGATTTGCTAAATAATTTTTCTGGAAGTCTATATATTTCATGGGAAGGGGTAGGTAGGTATGAATCTGATAGTGGATTCTCTTCTGGGTGTTTTTTCAAGTGATTTGGCCATTGATCTGGGCACTGCTAATACGCTTGTATATGTCAAGGGCAAGGGTATAATACTCAGTGAGCCTTCCGTCGTGGCTGTCCGAACGGACGGCCGCTCGAAAAACAGGGTTCTGGCAGTGGGGGCGGAAGCAAAAAGAATGCTTGGCAGGACACCTGGCAATATTGTGGCCATACGTCCCATGAGAGATGGGGTCATTGCAGATTTTGAAGTGACAGAAGCAATGCTCAAACATTTTATAAGAAAAGTGCATAATAACAGAAAAACCCTTGTGCGTCCAAGAATTGTCATTGCAGTGCCTTCCGGCATCACCCAGGTGGAAAAGCGTGCCGTAAGGGAGTCTGCCGAGCTTGCAGGTGCCAGGGAGGTCTTTCTCATTGAAGAGCCTATGGCTGCGGCCATTGGAGCAGGGCTTCCGGTTACCGAACCGACCTGCAATATGGTTGTTGATATTGGAGGCGGTACCACCGAGGTTGCAGTTATATCCCTTGCCGGCATTGTTTACAGCCGATCCATAAGGGTGGCTGGAGACAAAATGGATGCATCCATAGCCCAGCATATTAAACGAAAGTACAACCTTCTCATTGGTGAACGGACCGCCGAAATTATCAAAAGCACCATAGGGAATGCCTACCCTGATGAAGATATGGTGGAGACTATAGAAGTTAAGGGCAGGGATCTGGTATCCGGGGTTCCCAAGATTCTTGAGATTGATTCCGAAGAGGTATGTATGGCCATCACGGAACAGATTGAGGCCATTGTGGAGACCGTTAAGATAGTTCTGGAGCAGACTCCGCCTGAACTTGCGGCGGATATTGTTGATACAGGCATAGTTCTGACGGGGGGAGGGGCCTTGCTTAAAAATCTTGACAAACTTCTTCGCGAGAAGACCGGTCTTCCCATCATAATTGCCGAAGATCCTCTCTCCACGGTTGCTCTCGGATGTGGCAAAGTACTGGATTCGCTTGACATGCTAAGAGAAGTGGTGATTACATAATTTAATGTTTAACAGAGCTACAGCACTTATGTTGGGGGTGGTACTCTTTATCACAGTGACTTTTGTAGGTTTAACCATCAGTAGTCGCGATCTTCTCTCCGGCAATGGTTTTCAAAGGCTTGCCGTATATATTGTCGCTCCATTTCAATCCCTGGTTTCAGGTTTCTATTTTCGTTCTCTTGATTTCTGGCAGATATATTTCACTTCCGTCTCCAAAGCCGCCGGTATGGACGAGTTGAAAAAGGAGCTGGCCCTTGCCATGGCTGCACAGAACAGGTGTCGGGAGATAGAGCTTGAGAATGAACGTTTGAGGCGTTTCATGGAGTTCAGTCACTCCTCCGAGAGACCATTTGTTGCAGCAAGGGTTATAGGCAGGGATCCATCATTGTGGTCAAAAACCATAATGATAAATAAAGGGATGAAAGACGGCATTTCCAAAGGCTTGCCCGTGGTTGTATCAGAAGGCATTGTGGGGCAGGTTGTAAATGCCTTTGATGCTTATTCCAGGGTTCTTTTGATCATTGATCGCACAAGTGCCGTGGATGCCCTTGTGCAGAGTTCAAGGGCCCGGGGTATAGTTCAGGGTGATAACAGCGATATCTGTATTTTTAAG
The DNA here is from genome assembly GCA_015231465.1 of Desulfamplus sp. Classification (GTDB taxonomy): domain Bacteria; phylum Desulfobacterota; class Desulfobacteria; order Desulfobacterales; family Desulfobacteraceae; genus Desulfamplus. The sequence goes on along the minus strand of JADGBO010000005.1, from coordinate 16,199 downwards.
TATGCCCTTAGAAAAGAGAGTGTCGTTCCGGGAGATGTCATTGTCTCATCCGGTTTGGATCAGGTTTTTCCCAAGGGTCTGAGGATCGGAGCTGTTGTTGATGTTAAAAAAGATAGTTCCGATCTTTTTCAGGCCATTTATCTTAAGACATTTGTGGATTTTGATAAACTTGAGGAGGTTATTGTTCCAAGGGAGCCTTTTTTTTCTGTTCATGGAGAAAATTCGGAGTTTGATCCTGATATTCCATCAGATAGGGGCCTTCCTTATTTTCATGGAGAAAAGTTACCGGACGGTGAGTGATGGCCAGGTTTATATTTCATTTTTGCCTTATACTCTCTCTCATTGTATTGCAGACCTCAATTCTTCCCCGCATCTCCTGCTGTGAATCAATGTTTGATCTTCTTATTGCCGAAATACTATTCTTCTCTTTAAACTTTAAAAATTCAATCCTTTTTCTTGTTGCGTTTTTAATGGGATGGTGTATGGACAGCATGTCAGGTGCCCCAATGGGTCTCTATACAGCTGCCTACTTATGGATTTATATTGCAGTGATTTTTTTAAAGAGATTTGTGCATCCTGGAAATTTTATTTTTTTGCCTCTTATAAGTGCCTTTGGGATTCTCCTTGAAAATCTTTTTATCTTTTTTCTTTTTTTTGTCAGGCATGGATACGCTTCTATATCAGCTTCCGATATTTCTCTTGCCGGACGGCAGATGCTGTGGGGTTTTTTTCTGATACCCATTTTTCTTGTCATTATTGAAATCATTCATCTTAAATGTGAAGAGCTGGATGCCAAAAAATTATGAAAAGTCCGGATCGTGAGTGGCTTAAAAAGAGACTGGGAGGATCTGCTCTTATCATGATGGTTGCATTCTCTACTCTCATGATTCGTTTTGTCTATCTTCAGATTATAGAGGGTGATGAGTACAGAAGGCTTTCCCAAAATAACTGCATTCGGCTTCAGAGTATCCCTGCATCCAGGGGAATGATATATGATAGGTCCGGCATCCTTCTCGTTGACAATCGTCCATCATTTGATCTCAAGATAGTCTTGAAAGATGCACGACCCATGGATAGAACCCTTGAAAATCTTTCCCGTTTAACTGCAATTCCCATGGAGGAGTTCCTTGATAAAATAGAGTCTGCTCCCAAGGGCTCTGTTTATAAACCCCTGATTTTGAAAAAAAATATTACAAGGGATCAGCTTGCCGTGGTGGAGGCCCGGGGATTTGATATTCCCGGGGTCTTTGTGGATGTGGAACCAAGGCGTAATTACATATATAAAAACAGTGCTGCCCATGCGATAGGTTATCTTGGAGAGATCAACGAGAAGGAGATCCGTAGCGGACGTTATCCTGATGTTAGATCAGGGGATTCCATCGGGAGATACGGGGCCGAAAAATCCTATGAAGAGCTTTTGAGGGGAAAAAGGGGCGGCTCCCAGGTAGAGGTGGATGCAAGGGGCAGGCTTGTCAGGGTGATTGATACCGTTGACCCCATACCCGGAAAGGATATTCATCTTACCATACATGCACTACTTCAGCAGAGGGCTGAAGAACTTATGGAAGGCAAGGCCGGAGCCCTTGTGGCCATGGAGCCTTTTTCCGGGGAGATACTTGCCATGGTCAGCACCCCGGCTTTTGATCCCAATGATTTTATCGGTGGGATTTCCATTGACAAATGGAATTTATTGATGGCAAATCCTGACAATCCAATGTCCAACAAAGCTATCCAGGGTGAGTATCCGCCGGCTTCCACATACAAGATGGTGACCGCCATTGCCGCCCTTGAAGAGGGGGTGGCTGACCGCAGCACAACCCGGTTTTGTCCCGGGCATTATAAATACGGCAACAGGGTTTACAGGTGCTGGAAAAAGTGGGGCCATGGCAAAGTGGATGTACTTGATGCCCTGGAGAAGTCGTGTGATGTCTTTTTTTACAGAGCAGGGGAAGATCTCGGCGTGGATGCCATTGCCCAGTATGCCAGGGGCTGCGGGCTGGGCAAACCCACCATGATAGACCTTGATAATGAACGGCCCGGCCTGATTCCCACATCGTCCTGGAAAAAAAGGCGGTTCGGCAAACCCTGGCAGGGTGGGGAGACCCTCTCCATTGCCATCGGTCAAGGGTTTAATCTTGCAACTCCTTTGCAGATGGCGGTTTTTACGGCGGCCATAGGAAACGGCGGCACAATTTATCGCCCCAGGATACTCAAGTCAGTCCGAAATGTTTTGGAAAAGGAGGGGATGGAATATGTTGCCCCGGAAATATCCGGGGGACTTCCGGCAGGCAGGGAGACCTTGAACCTGATAAGACAGGGAATGGTCAATGTTGTGGAATCCGACCGGGGTACCGCCCGGGGCATCAGGATAAATGGTGTGCCAATGGCGGGTAAAACCGGAACTGCCCAGGTTTTCAGCCTTACTAAAGCCCACAGGGAGAGTAATCTTCCCCTGCCACCTCATTTAAGGGATCATGCATGGTTTGTCTGCTATGCACCGGCAGACAACCCTGTGATTGCCGTTTCCGTAATTATAGAGCATGGTGAGCATGGCTCCACCGCTGCCGCTCCTGTGGCAGGGGCGGTGGTAAGGGCATGGCTGGAGATTGAGGGCATGATGCCCAGTGTCTCTGTACCCTAGTATATAGACTTCCAGAAAAATATTTTAGCAAATCCATGTTTGAGGGCAGCCACATGGGGCTGCCCCTACAGTACCATAACCAATTTAATTATCTGGAAAGCTATATCTCATGCAAATTTGCCCACCTCCCTTACTATCTGCAAAGTTATCCCGTTTGAAGAATTTTTAAAGTCAACAACGTGTGAAGTTGATAAAGTGGAATCAAGGTGTGTTTATATATGTTTGACAGACGTTTCATAGACAGTTTTGATTGGGGCCTGCTTGTTATAACGATCTTTACCATTGCCCTGGGACTTGTTGTGCTGTACAGTGCCGTCACGGCAGGCACTTCATCGGATGAGCTGGATATTTTATTTAAAAAACAGATCATATGGCTTTCCGGCGGTTTTCTTATGATGGGGCTAATTGTTTTTATTCCCCTGAAAACCCTTGATAAGGGGAGTCTTTTTATATATTTTGCATCTGTCTTTCTTCTTGTGGCGGTACTTTTCCTTGGCAAACATGCCGGAGGTGCCCAGAGGTGGCTTGCCATTGGTCCTTTTACTGTTCAGCCCTCGGAAATGATGAAGCTCTCATTGATAATAGCCCTCTCTTCGGTTTTTTCCGGCATGATAAATGAGATGGGTCTCTCATTTAGGGATCTTATTAAACCAGGATTAATCCTCCTTCTTCCCTTTGTCCTTATTCTTGTACAGCCGGATCTGGGAACATCACTTCTTCTGGTTTTCATAGCAGCCTCCATGACGCTTTTTGTTAAGGTGAAAAAAGAAGTTTTTTTCACTTTTTTTGCCATCGGCCTTGCGGTGATACCCCTGGCATGGAATTTTATTCTTAAGGATTATCAAAAGAGCAGAGTTTTGACATTCCTTGATCCAAGCAGCGATCCCCTCGGTGCAGGCTACCATATCATTCAGTCCAAAATTGCCATTGGATCGGGAATGCTCTGGGGAAAGGGATATTTGCAGGGTACCCAGAATGCCCTTGCCTTTCTTCCCGAACATCATACCGATTTTATCCTGTCTGTTTTTGCAGAGGAGTGGGGACTCTCTGGCTCTGCTTTTCTTTTGTTTCTCTATTTTATGCTGATTTTATGGGGATTGAATATATCCTATTGCTGCCGGGACATGTTCGGCTCCATCCTTGCCTTTGGCGTTACAGTGATGATCTTCTGGCAGATTTTCATAAATATCTCAATGGTTATGGGGCTTATGCCGGTTGTAGGGGTGCCCCTGCCTTTGATAAGCTACGGAGGGTCATCCATTATCACCAACATGATAGGTATCGGTATTCTTCTCAATGTAAGCATTCGGGGTTCATCTCTCCCATGAGATGATTTTTTCAAAGAGCATTTGAATGTTGACAAACCGCCGTCATGATGGTACTCAAACTGCGATTTTTATTGTATTCAAACTGCGACTTTTATTGTATTTAATCCCCATCCTGGATATAACAGCCATGTCTTGGCGAGTACCATGAACAATGAAAGCCCTTGAACTGCGGGGACTTTTTATATGAAAGTCCCCATATTTTAAGGTTCCCTGGACTTTCATGCTTCGATTGTGGCGGTGATGCCGCCATGGCCGTTTATATGAAAGTCCTTACTGTGCAAGGTTCCAAAGACTTTCATGCTTTCATGCTTTGATTGTGGCGCTAAGGTGCCATGTTGGTTATTTAAACAGGCGGGGTATCTTGAATGTAGTATTGTATCATCATAGTATTGTATCATCTTGATTTTAACTTTTAACTGGCGGAGGGAAATTTATGGTTAGTGTCGATGGGTCCCTGTTTATTCAGATCATCAACTTCCTTTTTCTCCTGTATGTGCTGAATCTGCTTCTGTTCAAGCCGGTTCGGCGGATTCTCATTGAACGTAAAGAGAAGATTTACAGCCTTGAAAAGGGAGTCGAAAGACTTGCCTCAAGGAGGGAAGAAAAGGATGCGGCTTACAAAGACGGCATAAAATGTGCCATAGCCGAGGGCCTCAGGAAAAAAGAGGAGATCGTGGAACAGGCATCCCTGGAAGAGAAGGCCATTCTTGAAAAGATCGCTGCGAACGCCCAGGCAGACCTTGTGCGGGTTCGCTCCCAGATTGCCGAGGAGAGCCGGAAGGCTCGGAGTGCCCTGGAAAACGAGGTGGATATTTTTGCCAGGGCGATTGGTGAAAAAATACTGGGGAGGGTATGCTGATGAAGATTATCCAAAGCTTTAAAAAGAGTTTTATGGTGACACTTCCGGCTATACTGCTCATCTCCCTGGGCTTTGCCTGTGCGGCCTTTGCAGCCTCCGGCGGCCATGATGGCCCTAAGGGGTGGGTTGTCACAGACACCTATAAGGTGCTTAATTTTGCGGTTCTCGCCGGAGTGCTTTTCTACATTGCGAGAAAGCCTGTTGCTGCCTTTTTCTCATCCCGTATAAAAGGGATAAAGGATGAACTTGCCGATTTGGAGCAGAAAAAAGAGGCTGCCCGGCAGAGTCTTGCTGAATATGAGTCAAAGCTTGCAAAGCTGGCTGCCGAGTCCGAAGAGATGGTGCAGGAGTATATCAGGCAGGGTGAAGAGTCCAAAAAGAGAATTCTTGCCGAAGCTGAAGCCCAGGCTGAAAAACTTCAAGAAAGTGCCAAGCGCAATATTGAATATGAGTTCAAAGCTGCAAAGAGCGGACTGCAGAGGGAGATAGTCGAAAAAGCCCTGGAACAGGCTGAAATATTGGTAAGAGAGTCCATATCTGTTCAGGATCAGGATCACCTGGTGGACGAGTATCTAAGGAAGGTGGTGGCATCATGAAGAATTTGTCGGTTTCAAGGCGTTATGCCAAAGCATTGATACTCATAGGTAAGGAGTACGGCCAGACGGATCAATACAGTAATGAGCTGGATGGGGTGATCGGTCTGTTCGATGCTTCCCGGGAATTTGAGACAGCAGTTAGCAATCCCCTGTTTGATAAAAATGACCGCCGGAGGCTATTGGCGGCTGTTCTGGACAAGATGGAACTATCCCGGATTGTGAAATCCTTTGTCATGCTTCTTTTTGATAAGGGCCGCATAGGGTTTGTCCGGGAAATTTGCATATTTTACAAGCAGCTTGCCGATGAGCAGAAGGGGATTGTCCATGCAACTTTGGTGTCGGCGGTCCGGCTATCTGCCGAAGCCTCCGAAAAAATAAGGGCGGGATTGGCCGAGAGAACAGGTAAGGATGTTGTCCTGGATGTGAAAGAGGACAGCTCTTTGATCGGTGGAATTGTTGCCAGGATTGGAGACCTTGTGCTGGACGGCAGCGTGAAAACTCAACTGTTGAATATGAGAGAATCTTTAAAAAGAGGTGAGATTGTCTAATGGAAATAAGAGCTGAAGAGATAAGCCAGATAATAAAAGAGCAAATCAAGGATTTTGACAAAGAGGTTGAACTCAGCGAAACCGGTGTGGTACTCTCCGTTGGTGATGGTATAGCCCGGGTATATGGCCTTGAAAAAGTTAAGGCAATGGAGCTTGTTGAGTTCCCCGGCGGCGTGCTTGGCCTTGCCCTCAACCTTGAGGAGGATAACGTGGGTATCGCGATCCTCGGTGAGGACAAAAAGATCAAAGAGGGCGATATTGTAAAGAGAACCGATCGCATAGCATCGGTTCCCGTTGGCGAAGCCGTGCTTGGACGTGTGGTTACCACCACAGGGGAACCGGTGGACGGTAAAGGTCCCATAGATACAAGCCTTACCATGAACATGGAACTCGTGGCTCCCGGTGTTATTGCACGAAAGTCCGTCCATGAACCCTGCTACACAGGTTCCAAGGCCGTTGATGGCATGACCCCGGTGGGACGGGGGCAGCGTGAGCTTATAATCGGCGACCGTCAGATTGGAAAGACCGCCATTGCCGTTGATGCCATCATTGCCCAGAAAAGTACCGACATGAAGTGTATATACGTGGCCTGTGGCCAGAAAAAATCCACGGTTGCCCAGGTTGTGGCCGCCCTGGAAGAGCATGGAGCCATGGAATACACCACAGTGGTCATTGCCAGTGCCAGTGAATCGGCGGCCATGCAGTATCTTGCTCCCTATGCCGGCTGTGCCATGGGCGAGTATTTCCGTGACAAAGGTGAACATGCACTGATTATATACGACGACCTCTCCAAACAGGCCGCGGCCTATCGACAGGTTTCCCTTCTTCTCCGGCGGCCCCCGGGTCGCGAAGCCTTTCCCGGGGATATTTTTTACAACCATTCCCGCCTTCTGGAGCGTTCCGCAAAACTTTCCGATGAACTCGGAGCAGGTTCACTCACGGCACTCCCCATAATAGAGACCCAGGAGGGTGATGTCTCGGCATTCATTCCCACCAACGTAATCTCCATTACCGATGGTCAGATATATCTTGACAAGGGCCTCTTTTTTTCAGGCGTGAGACCTGCCATTGACGTTGGTCTTTCTGTATCCAGGGTGGGTGGTGCGGCCCAGGTCAAGGCCATGAAACAGGTGGCCGGAACCCTGCGCCTGGACCTTGCCCAGTACCGGGAACTTGAAGCCTTTGCCGCCTTTGGAAGCGATCTTGATGCAGCCACCCAGAGACAGTTGACCAGGGGTGAGAGACTTGTGGAGCTTTTGAAGCAGCCCCAGTACAAGCCCCTTACCATGGAGAGGCAGGTTGTGGCTCTTTTTGCAGGCACCAAGGGCTATCTTGATAAATATCCTAAAGAAGCCGTCACAAAATATGAAGAGGGACTCTATCCTTTCATTGAAAACAGATTTCCTGATATATTTACCGGTCTTTTGGAAAAGAAAGAGATCACTTCGGATATAGAAACCAAGTTGAGAAAAGCCCTTGAAGCCTATGATGAGGAGTTTAAAGCCACTGTATAGCAAAAAGTTGATGAACTTCATATGTCAAAAAACTTATTAAGTAATTAGGTATCAAATAGCTTGTTCCCCTTTTTAGGACAGGCCGCCTTTTTTTAGCGGTGTGTTATAGGTTTGTAAAGGGGGATTTTATTTGTACCCGATCTTAATCAGAAGATCATTAATATAAAGGCTTAAAAAGGTAAATATATGGCAACATTAAAAGAAGTACAGACAAAGATAAGCAGTGTAAAGAAGACCAGGCAGATAACCTCTGCCATGAAGATGGTTGCCACTTCGAGACTGCGCGGTGCCCAGGAGAGCATGGAGTCTTTCAAGCCCTATGCATCCAAGTTTTCCGAGGTGCTGTCAAGTATTGCGGGCAAGGCAGGAGAAGATGCAAGTCCCCTTCTTGTTCCAAAGGAAGATGTCAAAAAGGTCAATCTACTTCTTTGCACATCGGATAGGGGACTTTGCGGCGGTTTCAATGTGAATCTGATTGAGAAAGCCGATAAATTTATTAAAAATAATCTTCAGGATAAAGATGTCGTTTTGACCTGTTTTGGAAAGAAAGGTCGTGACTGGGCTCGCAATTCGGGTATTACCATAAAGGATGAATATCTTGGTGTTGTGGGTTCTAAATTTGATTTCAGTGTGGCCTCGGATTCCGGTCGGAAACTTATATCCGATTTTCTTGAAGAAGCTGTTGATGAAGTGTATCTCGTATATTCCGAGTTCAAAACCATGGCCAGGCAGGAAGCTATGATGAAACAAATTCTGCCCATCCCCTCCCTTGATGAGATCATCTCCCAGGAAGCGGCGGAGCAGCCTGCCAAGGATGCTCCCTATATTGCCGAGCATATCTGTGAACCATCTTCGGATGCCCTGCTCGGAGAGATGCTGCCGCGAAATATCTATATTCAGATATATGATGCCCTGCTTCAGACATCCACCAGCGAGCATGCGGCACGAATGAGGGCCATGGAAAACGCCACCAAGGCATGTGAGGATATGATCGGCGAGTTGCAGACAATTTTTAATAAAACCAGGCAGGCAGGCATTACAGCGGATCTCATGGATATAGTCGGCGGTGCCGAGGCCCTCAATGGATAATAGCAATGCCTGATGTCAGGCTTTTTAATAGGAGGAATAAATGGCTGAAAATATAGGAAAAATAGCACAGGTGCTGGGTGCTGTCGTTGATGTCAGGTTTGAACCGGGAAGGCTTCCACCCCTGCTCACCGCATTGACTATCACCAATCCGGTCATAAACGATGAACCGGACAACCTTGTAATTGAGGTTGCCCAGCATCTTGGTGACAATGTGGTGCGCTGTATAGGAATGGATGTCACGGACGGTCTTCAGAGGGGTATGGATGTCAAGGATACCGGGAATCCCATTATGATGCCCGTGGGTGAAGCATCCCTTGGCCGGGTACTCAATGTCGTGGGAAAACCGGTGGACGGCCTTGGCGATATAGATCGCTCCAAGATGAGACCCATTCACAGGGCTGCCCCTTCCTTTATAAGTCAAGATACATCGGTGAATGTTCTTGAGACCGGCGTAAAGGTTATTGATCTTCTCGTACCCTTCCCCAGGGGCGGGAAAATGGGTATGTTCGGCGGTGCAGGTGTGGGCAAGACCGTTATCATGATGGAGATGGTCAACAACATTGCCATGCAGCACGGAGGTATCTCCGTATTTGCAGGTGTTGGTGAGCGAACCCGTGAAGGCAACGACCTTTACCATGAGATGAAGGATTCCGGCGTGCTTCCCAAATGTTCGCTGGTTTACGGTCAGATGACCGAGCCTCCCGGAGCCCGGGCCAGGGTCGCTCTTTCCGCTTTGACATGTGCCGAGTATTTTCGTGATGAAGAGGGTCAGGATGTTCTTTTGTTTGTAGATAACATCTTCCGTTTCACCCAGGCCGGGGCCGAAGTTTCGGCAACCCTGGGCCGTATGCCTTCCGCGGTGGGTTATCAGCCCACGCTTGCCGTTGACATGGGTGAACTCCAGGAGAGGATTACATCCACGGACAAAGGTTCCATTACAGCGGTGCAGTGTGTTTATGTGCCCGCCGATGACCTCACCGACCCAGCTCCTGCTACAACCTTTGCCCATCTTGACGGTACCGTGGTACTATCCCGTCAGATTGCCGAGCTTGGAATCTATCCTGCGGTGGACCCCCTGGACTCGACTTCAAGGATACTTGATGCGGCCTATATAGGACAGGAGCATTATGAAGTGGCCCGTACCGTCCAGAAGACCCTTCAGAAATATAAGGAGCTTCAGGATATAATCGCCATCCTCGGCATGGATGAACTTTCCGACGAAGACAAAATTACGGTACAGCGTGCCAGAAAGCTCCAGAGATTTCTCTCCCAGCCCTTTCATGTGGCCGAAACCTTTACAGGCATGTCAGGAAAATTTGTAAAGGTTGAAGATACCGTAAGATCCTTCAGGGAGATCATCGACGGCAAGCATGATGACCTGCCCGAAGGTGCTTTCTATATGGTTGGTTCCATTGAAGAAGCCGTGGAAAAGGCTTCAAGAATGAGAGAGGAAAAATAATCAGGGGGAAAAAATGGCTGAGAATATATTTCTGGAAGTGGTCACCCCTTCAAAGGTCGTTATAAGCGAAGAGGCACAGATTGTCGTGGCTCCAGGCTCCAATGGTGAGTTCGGCGTATTGAGAGGACATACAACCTTTCTGACATCTTTGAATACAGGAACTCTAAGATATAAGGATCCAGCAGGACAGGAAAAACTTATCTTCATAAATGGCGGATTTGCCGAGGTTCTTCCCGGCAAGGTGACTCTCTTGGCTGAGTCGGCTGAAAAAAAAGAGGATATTGATCTTGCCCGGGCCAAAAAGGCAAAGGAAAGGGCGGAACAGCGTCTTGCAGCTAAGGGGGAAAATGTTGATTTCGTAAGGGCCGAAGCATCTTTGCGTCGTGCCATTCAAAGGATTTCCCTTGTCGGTTGAAGTTAGTGCCGGAGGATGACCCGTTGGCCTTTGCCGGTTTGTCTAAGCAAATTTATTTGTCACGGCTGCCTTATTTTTATGGAGGAATGTCTTACCCTGGTTTTTTGGGGCATTCCTCCTTAGATTTTGTTATAGATATATGCAGATGAATTGATACTCTCATACCTTATTATTATGTGGTATCAATTCATCTGAGAAGAACTATAATACCCCCATGAGGGAGATAACCATGCTGTGGGAATCTGTGGCAGTTATCGTTCTTGCTGCCGGAAAAGGGAGACGGATGAGGTCTGATATTCCCAAGGTTCTCCATCACGTCAACGGTAAAAGCATGATAAGGCACGTTGTGGGAACAGCGGTTTCCCTGCGTTGTCAAAATATCGTTGTTGTGGTTGGACATGAATGGGAGATGGTCCAAGAGGAGATTGATGCCGGGTATGAAGGCAGGGTGACCTATGCCATGCAAGAAAGACTCCTCGGCACCGGGGATGCAGTGAGATGTGCTATTCCCTATCTTCTCCATCATATTCACCATGTCCTTGTTTTGTGTGGAGATGTGCCCTTGATCCGAAGGGGGACCCTGGAGTCTTTTTTCATGTATCACATGGGCAGTGGTAATGATATTTCGGTTTTTGCAGTTAATCTGGAACGTCCCCGGGGTTACGGGAGAATTATTGTGGATGCCGAAGACCGATTTATAGCCATACGTGAAGAGGGTGATGCCACTGAAGAGGAGAGGGGAATCAAAACAATTAACGCCGGTATTTACTCTATCCGTAAAGATTTTCTTATCCATGCCATAGAACGGATAGGTGTGGATAACCGCCAGAGTGAATATTATCTTACAGATATTGTGGCAATATCATGTGAGACTGGGGCATCTGCCGGATATTTTATGGGAGATAATCCAAAAGAGGTGATGGGGATCAATACCCAGGATGAGTTGAAAACGGCTGAACAGATTCTCAGGTCGGGTGCATTTTAAATTTTCTTGACTTTGTGAAATGGTATGAATTATAGTTATCCAAAAGTTTTGCGAGGTAGCGGAAGTGGAAAAAGAAGTGGAAAAAGAAGTGATAGATAAGAAGTTTAATGATATTGACGAAAAAGTCGATTTTATAATAGAGCTGTGTCAGACTTTACAAGCTGAAAATGCTGAGTTGACATCTCGGTTGGCCCTACTTGAATCTGAGCTGAAAGATAAAAATGAAAAAGAGTCCAAGTACAGTGAGCAGCACTCTGCCATTCAGGCAAAGATTGACGGGCTTCTCTCCAAACTTGATAACTTTTCAGAAACAATTTAACCCAAGATGTCCGACATGGAAGCCAAAGGTTCCATTGCCATGGAGAGGTCAACAGATGGGGTTATAACCATTGACCTTTTCGGCACGAAATTTAAGTTCAAACCTGACAACGATGTTGATCATCCAGAGCAGATAATAGAAGAGTTGAATCATTATGTTCAAAATGCAGAAAAACATATCAGGTTCACTGCATCCGATAAAAACAAGCTGGCCATTCTTCTTCTGGCATCTATGAATATGTCCAATGATTTACGAGAGATAAAACTGGAACACATCAAGTTGCAGGAACACGTAATGAAACGGACATCTTCTCTTCTGGAAAAGATCGAAAGCAATAGAAGCTTGAAAGGTTTATACAGTGAACATTCTGTATAAGATGTTATGAAATGAACTTGACGTTGATTTGAGAGTGAAAAACCCCTGCGATGTTTGTGATTGTTCCATGTCCTTTGCCTAACGCTATAAAAAAGGGTTTCCACGCTGATGCCGGTGTGCATGTTCCTGATGCTTTAATGGAAAAGCCTTAAGGTGTTATTTGGAGACCCACCTATTGGACCTCGGTTCAAAGACATTTACAACACGGCATTATGTGGGGGTTTAACAGAATACTGAGATATGATACTGTGGTTTAGCCTTGCCTGGTAAATCTCTTATTTTTCTTTTGGAGTATGATACCGCCTGCCTATCAATTTGTGCGGTAAATACCTATCAATTTGATACGATCGTGGTTCGGCTAATGCCTCACACGATCTATCTTTATTAGTTCGGGTAAATGCCTATCAATTTGTGCAGGTAAAAAAGTCCGGGATATGTGTAATTTTTGTAAAAAACCATGTGCCCTACGGATTTGTTTTTCTCCTGGAAACATCTTCTGAAACTCTTCTCTATTGCCATTAAACAGCTCCATTGAAAATACTTTCCTTGATTTCCTTCCCCCTTCCAACATACCAATACTCTTTTTAAATGAAAGCCGTCCGTAGGGACGATTCATGAATCCCCCGGAACAGGTATAAAATAACTTACCCATTCCCGTACAGGTCGACGTTCATGGCGGCCTATTCTAATTTTGTAAATCGGAATGTTATTTTGTACTCATTCCCCCCCTACTTTAATTGTTCGTTGTGCCCGCCAGGGCATGGGGGGTATATGAAAACCCTTGATGGCCGTTGCTTGATCAATGTTTAATTTTTTGTTCGGGTAATAAACTCAAAATCAACAGTTTGTTTGCTGTCCCAGAGCATAATGCTATTTGTCTGAATCAGGATAGTCAGGATTTACAGGATGATCAGGATTTTTATATTTGTAAATCATTTCAATCCTGACCATCCTGATTTGGATAATATTGACAAAACTTACGGCATTGTAAGTATCGACTTTTCGAATAAAATAGATTTGTTATATTGGGGAGATTAGATTTAATGGAATACATCGTTGTAGCTGGGTCGTTATGCGGTATGGCCATGGGATTCGGCACTGCATACTGGCTCACTTTAAAAAAGTTAAAGCATAAATTTGATGAGGCTCAAAAAGAGGAGCGGCGGATCATTCTGGATGCCGAAAAACAGGCCGACACTCTGATTAAAGAGGCCCAGCTTGAAGCTAAAAGCCGTCTCCTGGAGATGAAAAGTATTTTTGACGCTGAAACAGGAGATGCCCGGGCAGAGCTTAAAAAAGAGGAACGCCGTCTCCTCCAGCGCATTGAAAGCATGGATAAGAGGCATGAGCAGTTCCAAAAAAGAGAACTGGATATCCAGTCCAGGGAGAAAGAGCTGAATAGTTCCCTGGAGAGTTTAATTGAAGAAAAACGTACCTATGGTGTGCTTATTGAAGAGACCAAAAAAGAGCTGGAAAAAGTTTCAAGTCTTACCTCGGAGCAGGCCAAGGAGATTCTTCTGAAATCCATGGAGAATGAGGCAAGGCATGAGGGAGCCAACCTGGTAAAAAAAATTACAAGTGAAGCCAGGGAGAGTGCCGACAAAGAGGCCAAGAAGATAATCTCCACCGCCATCCAGCGATATGCCGGAGATTTTGTCGCAGAGAGAACGGTCTCTGTGGTTCAACTGCCTGGAGATGAGATGAAGGGCCGCATCATAGGCAGAGAGGGAAGAAATATAAGGGCCCTGGAAGCAGCCACCGGTATTGATCTGATTATTGATGATACTCCGGAGGCTGTCATTCTCTCTGGTTTCAATCCTGTACGTCGGGAGATTGCTCGTATCTCCCTGACCCGGCTTATATCCGACGGAAGGATACACCCTGCAAGAATCGAAGACGTAGTTGCAAGGGTCACCGAAGAGGTGGAACTTACAATCAAGGAGGCCGGTGAGCAGGCTGCCTTTGATCTTGGTGTCCACGGGATCAATATTGAACTTATAAAGACAGTTGGGCAACTTAAATTCAGGACCAGTTACGCCCAGAATGTTCTTCAGCACTCTGTGGAAGTCGCTTTTCTTGCAGGAATCATGGCGGCCGAACTGGGCCTTGATGTGAAGCTTGCCAAGCGTATGGGACTTTTACATGACATTGGAAAAGCCGTGGATCACGAGGTGGACGGCCCCCATGCCCTGATAGGTGCCAAACTTGCCAAAAAACATGGCGAAGCGGAAAATGTGGTAAATGCCATTGCATCTCATCATGAAGACAGAATGCCTGAAAGTGTCTATGATTTTATTGTCCAGGCAGCGGATGCCCTATCCGGAGCTAGACCCGGAGCCCGTAAGGAGACCCTTGAAAATTATATTAAACGCCTTGAAGAGCTTGAAAATGTTGCCAACTCCTTTGACGGCGTTTCCAATACCTACGCCATCCAGGCTGGAAGGGAAGTACGGGTCATTGTCGAGAGTGAAAGGATTTCGGATTCCGACGCACTGCTTTTAAGCAGGGATATTGCCCGGAAAATCGAGTCAACCCTAACCTTTCCGGGGCAGATTAAAGTTGTTGTAATACGTGAAACCCGGGCAGTGGAATATACAAATAAGTGAACTACCCCTACCCTACGAGGGATAGGGGTTTTACGCCACCTTTATAAAAAGGAGATGATGCTGTGAACACGGTTCTTGATGTACTTAAAGAGAGGGGGTTCGTTGATGCCGTAACCCATGAAGATGAACTTTCCACCTATCTTGGCGGCAATGAAGTTACCTGCTACATCGGGTTTGATCCCACCGCCCCGAGCCTTCATGTGGGAAGCCTCGTCTGTATAATGGCCCTTGCCCACATGCAACGCATGGGGCACCGCCCCATAGCTCTTGTGGGGGGAGGGACAGGACTCATAGGGGATCCCAGCGGCAAAACTGAAATGAGAAAGGTCATTACCGAGGAGGAGATAGATATCAATAGAAGAGCTATAAAGCGGCAGCTCTCAAATTTCATTGATTTTTCCCAGGAGAAGGCCTTGCTTCTTGATAATGGAGATTGGCTCACTGGCCTTGAATATATTCCCTTTTTAAGGGACATCGGCCGCCACTTCAGTGTCAACCGCATGATTAAAGCCGAAAGTTATAAAATGCGCATCGACTCCGATGATGGACTCAGCTTTATAGAGTTTAACTATATGCTGCTCCAGGCCTATGATTTCATGGAGCTTTCCAGAAGATACGGATGTATGCTCCAGATGGGCGGGAGTGATCAGTGGGGCAATATCGTTGCCGGCATAGATCTTGTGAGGAGAACCTTGCAAAAGACCGTTTTCGGCATCACCTTTCCCCTTATAACCACAAGCAGCGGTATCAAAATGGGGAAAACCCATAAAGGTGCGGTATGGCTGGACCCCGAAAGGACATCCCCCTATGAATATTACCAGTTCTGGATCAATACGGATGATGCCGATGTGGTAAGATTTCTCTCCCTGTTTACATTCATCCCCATGGAGGAGATAAGAGCTGTTCAGAAACTCCAGGGGGCCCAAATCAATGGAGCAAAAGCTGTGCTTGCCTTTGAGGCAACACTGATCGCCCACGGAAGGGATGATGCCCTGAAGGCCTATGATGCCGCGGCTTCTGTTTTTGGGACTCCGGATATTCCGGTATCCATTCTGCCATCCAGCAATGTTCCCAGGCCTGATGCCAGGCCTGATGAAGGAGCCGGAAACGATGGTGGGATCGGTTTGGGAAACCGGGAAAAGGATATCCCCTCCTCAATGTTTCCAGGGGATATGCTGGAAAAGGGGGTCCAAGCCGTTGATCTCTTTGTGACCTCCGGTCTTGCAGCCTCTAAAGGAGAGGCAAGGCGGCTCATTTCCCAGGGAGGTGGATATATCAATGGTGAGCGTATTGCCGCATTCGATCAGGAGATAACTTTGTCTCATATAAAAAACGGAGAGCTGATTTTACGTGCCGGCAAAAAAAAGTTTCATAAAATAGTGACTTCATAAAATAGTGACTTCATAAAATAGTGACTTCATAAGATAGTACCGTCATAGGATAGTACAGCCATAATCGAAGCCAT
>JADGBO010000059.1 GCA_015231465.1 Desulfamplus sp. | reverse complement strand
TCGGCTGGCATCAGGCAAAGAAATACTGTGAAAGCCTTGGTGGTCATCTGGCAACCATTACCTCTGCCGAAGAAGAAGAGTTCATCAGAACCAATTTTGTGGAAACTCAAACCTCTTGTGTCTGGCTGGGTGCTACAGATGAAAATCAGGAAGGTGTCTGGGAATGGGTCACGGGTGAAGCATGGGGATTCACATACTGGCTGACCACTCCAAATGTTCAACCAGATAACTATGGTGGTGTTGAGCATTATCTTCAATACTGGACAGATGGCTGGAAATGGAATGATATTTCTACAGGTGATTTTGGAGCATATAGCAGTGGTGGCACCCTTTATCCCACAGGATTTATTTGTGAATGGGATGAATATAAGCCAATCCTTGCAGAAACCTTCACCCAAGCGGATATAGATACAGCAAAGCAAGAAGGATATGAAGAGGGGCGTGGTACGGGTGGCTGTGTCATTATAGATCCTGAAAATTTAAAGCTGGATGTCGGTTGTGCAGATTTCATGGGTGTCTGTTTCTCATTCTCCCTCAATTATAACCCTGCTCAAGAAGAGGGGTTGGGATGGCTTCTGGATATGGACACTTTCAAAACCTGCGAAGTTAATAACGACCGTGATGGTGACGGCTATGCAAGTGATGTGGATTGCGATGACAGCAACCCCGCCATTCATCCGGGTGCAACTGAAATACCGGGAAACGGCATAGATGAGGATTGTTCACCGAGTATTTTTGATTAAGGAATGGGCACTAAATAACTTGCCCCTTGACCTCACCCCCAATCCCCTCTCCATGAATGGAGATAGGGAAAATGGGTAAGTTATTTCCGGCTCATTCCTAAGTAATCTTCCGGAGATCACCATGCTGTAAAATTTTAACGGCCGGATGTATGTATGTATGTATGTATGGATGGATGGATGTGGACGTAAGTTATTAATTTCATTGCCCAACACATAGAGTCTGCCCTGGTTCTGGCTCAATATTTTTGATGAACGGCCATGCCAGACTCATCTGCCGCAACAAACATTGAAATGTAGGCAAAGACAAAAAGGAGAACAAAACAGATGCTTGAGAAAATTTCCCAAAAAATCCACTGGCTGGGCCATGACTGCATCAGGATCGACTGTGATCCTGTAATCTATTTTGATCCCTATGAGATTGAGCCAGGTTCCAGGGCCGGGATCATTCTCATCACCCATGATCATTATGACCACTGCTCAATTGAAGATATAAAAAAGGTGCTTGGTCCGGATACAGTTATCGTCACGGAAAAGGATTCTGGAAAAAAGATAAAAAAAGAGATTGGGGATATGGTTGAAGGAGGGATAAATATCCTCGCACCCGGGGAGAGCATCACAGTAAAGGGGATAAGCATTGATGCTGTGCCCTCCTATAACATGGATAAAAAATTCCATCCCAAAAGCAAAAACTGGCTTGGTTTCATTGTCAATATTGACGGCATCAGGGTTTACCATGCCGGAGACACGGATAAAATCCCTGAAATGGATGATTTTAAGTGCGATGTCGCCATGCTGCCGGTATCCGGCACCTATGTAATGACTGCAAGTGAGGCTGCCGATGCTGCCCTGGCCATTAAACCAGGACTGGCCATCCCCATGCATTACGGCACCCTTGTGGGGGATGAAGGGGATGCCATGGCCTTCAGTAAAGCCCTTGAAGGAAAGGTCGATGTCAAAATTCTCTCCAAAGAGTGATCCCTTTGGGCCGCCCTTTACCAGGAGAGATACGGAGGGCAGTGATTTGGGTACGGCGGGCCGGAAAGAGACGGGCAGCCTGGATTTGGGGATGGCGGGCCGGAAAGGGACGGACAGCCTGGATTTGGGGATGGCGGGCCGGAAAGGGACGGACAGCCTGGATTTGGGGATGGCAGGCCGGAAAGAGATGGGCAGCGGCGATTTGGGTACGGCAGGGAGTCATGTTACTTTAAGAACCAGGAAAGAGCGTGCAGAAAGGTTCATGGACAGACTCTTTTTCGACCGCCGGGACCACGAGCTGATAAGGATCGTAAATACCCTCTATGATAAGACAAGCTCCCTTGAATATACAAAAAAACTCTACTACCCGTTTTTTCACCCCCTGGGGATAAAGGAGCTTTCCGAGTCCAAGGGGCTCAGGATTGCCTACTCGGTGGTACATCTTCTCAACTCCCTGGAGAGGGGAGATGAGGAGAGCCGGCTCCAGGCATTGAAGGGACTCAAGGATGAGGTGATCGACACCAGCACCGGTGCCATGCCCTTTAACTCGGCCCGGGTGCTTCTCCAGCTCATGAAAGAGCTGGTGAGGGCCCGGGGACATTACGGCCGCCAGCTTGAGCTTGCCCATGACTTCCGGAAAACGGCTTCGGGAAAACCAGGGCTTATACGAAGGCAGCTTGCAAAATACCATCTGCTGGAGATGCCCGAAGAGTGGAATCAGCTCACCTTTGACGACCATGTCCACGATGCCAACACCAAGGGCAGGAAAACCCCCACCCACCTGATCATGGATGCCTGGATAAAGGGCATAAGGCGGCTTCGGGTTGTATATTACCAGTACCTGGAACCCCGTTTTGTGGCGGAACTTTATGAAGCCGCCCGCATAATGGGCGTGGAAGTCCGCATAGCCATCGAGTTCAATGTGCGATACCGTGACCGGTATATCTCCCTTATCTGGGTCTCCCGGGGATTTCCCGATGCCCAGTCCTTTCTCTGTTTTTTGACAGAGCCCCATGTAATGGAGTTCATGGAGAAGGGGCGGGAAGTGATACAGTACCAGGCAAGTTATGTCATAAAGGTACTGGAGGCTTTCAACATCCATCACAGGAACCGATTCATTGAAGAGACCGGCATTGATCTGCCCCTCCTGTATCCCGGGGATTTTTTACTTTTTGTCTCCCCTGGACAGGCATCCATTCTCCACCTTGGAGAGTATATTCACCACCTCTGTGTAAAACATACGGCAACACAATATGATGAGGGGCTTCTCCTTTCCGACGAAAACAGCTCCGGTGAAAAAAAAAGCCATCTTGACATTCTTGTTCAACTTACCGCAGTTAAAATTGTCAGCCGCTATCTATCCGAGGAACACTATCCCCATATTCCATGTCCCTGGAGGCCATGTGAGGGAGATGGTGTTCCGGAGCGTCTTGGGCTTTCCCTGGAGGAACTGTTCTCCAGTATAAGCCGTCTCCATTACAGTTTCAGGATTACCCTGAACCTGAGCAATCTAAAGGTGGAGGATGTGCTGGAGCTGCTGTACGACGGGGGCGGCCTGATCACCCGTCTGGAAATTTTTAACCTTAAGGATTATGCCGCAGGGCACCATGATCACATCCCTCCCATCAATGAACTCCAGAGGGCCATCAACGAAGGCAGCCTCATCCGCCTGAAACGTGTTGTACGCCATGTGATCCACCGCATGGAAAAGGCAGGTTACGAAGATGAAGAGGATCGCCGGAAAAAGCTTGTCAACATACTCCATGACCTTGCCACACTGAAAAACATGTACAAAGGGGTGCCCCTTAAATCACGCATGGGCAGTGATTCCACCGGCCGTTCCCTCCCTGCCTACGGCATGGGCCTTGGTGTCGTAGATACTCTAACCGCAAGGGCACGGAGAGTTATAAAAAAAGGCAGTGCCGACCGGGCTGTCATTCCTGTGAACATAGTTGTATATCCCAGTAAAACGGCAATTCCCGTCAGGCATACTCGAGGAGTTACTTCAAAAATCCTGGAAACCTTGAGTACCCTTCCCGGGCTTGAATATCTCGGGGCAAGAAAAGTAAAAAAATGGGTTATGGACCAATCCTCGGCAACCATGAACCTTCCGGGGAACATAGTAACCCTTGGGGGGGGACAGCAGCAGATGAAGCAGGAGATGGCCCTGGCCCTCTACCTCCCGCTTGTTGAAAAAAGGGATAAAAGGCCCCAAAAATGCTGGGCAAACCTGAACACCGGTCTTAAAAATGGCTTAAAGGTTCTCATCGGATTCATTCCGGCCTTTGCAACTTTTTTCCTTACAAAGGATTGGTGGGTGCTGGCCTGGTTCGGGGCGTTCATATGGTTCGGCATAACCGGCCTCAGAAACATTGTCCAGTCGGTTCTCGGGGGTGGAGGCATAATGCGGTCGCCTCTTTTACGCTGGAACGACTACGTAAGCTGGGACCGCCTTACCGATTCCCTTCTCTTCACTGGATTTTCCGTACCCCTTCTGGACTATGTCATCAAGACCGTTCTCCTTGAACAGTCCATGGATATAACCATCACGACCAATGCCATGGCCCTCTATACCATTATGGCAGGGGCCAACGGCATATACCTGGCCGCCCATAACGGATTCCGGGGATTTCCCAAAGCTGTGATCATCGGAAATCTTTTCAGAAGTCTCTTTTCCATTCCCGTGGCAATTGTTTTCAGTGCTTTGACCGGGGGAATTCTTGGCGGAATGGGGGTCTCTGCTGTGGAGGATGTGCTTCAAAAATGGGCTGCCGTTATATCAAAGGCCGCCTCGGACCTTGTTGCTGCACTGATTGAAGGTCCCTCGGACCGCATGCAGAACATGTCCCTGCGCCTGCGTGACTACAAGCTCAAGTTCAAGGAACTCTTTGATGTCTATGCCAGGTTGGAACTGATTTTTCCCGATGAACCTGAATTGTCGCTCCTTGAATTTCCTGACAAGCTCATCAAAAGCAGCAATGCCGAAGTTCGTGATCTCATGAATGTCATGATAATAATCGCCCTGGACATGCTCTATTTTTGGATGTATCAGCCAAGGGCAAGGACAGCCCTTGGGGAGATGATGGAGCGCTTCACACCCGAGGAGAAGAAAATATTCATGCTATCCCAAAGACTTCTGGAGCAGGAGCAGTCCGTCAGCCGCCTTTTTGTGGACGGCATTCTTGGACGGAAATTCTCGGCCCCGTTGTCCTTCTACCTCATGAGCTATGAAGAGTATCTAAGAGATTTGGGAATGAGTACAATGTCAACGGAACCCCTACGGCACTCCGTGACTTAGGGGCTTGTCGTGTCACCACTACAAGCCTCGTTGACTAGCCTAAGTGTGGCGAACACTACGTTATGAAAGAATGTATAGTTACCCTGAAATACTCCTCTCGTTTCAGGCTCTAAGGATTATGGTTAAACATCGTGCAATGTTCGTTGAATCCCTGGTGATGTTATTGAAGGGGAAAGAAGAGTATACACTGGAATCAAATAAGACACCACTATCCTGACCAGTGGCTTTTGATAGAGGTTATAAGCTGTTAAAACAACAAAAACCTGAACGAGAATTGTTTGTCTTTCATACAAGCCGTGAGGAGCTGGATATATCAGAACGACAGTGGCTTGGAATTCGAGGAATTTCATGAAGCTTCAAGCCAAAGCAAAAATAGATCTTGAACGGTTGGAAATTTATATTTGATGAAAAAAATAAGTGTACTGATATGCGATGATTCAGCCCTGATGCGCAGGTCTTTGACCAAAATCATCGAGGCTGACCCGGACCTTTCGGTGGCTGACTTTGCCAGGGACGGCAAAGATGCCGTGGCAAAGGCAAAGGCCCTGCGTCCCGATGTCATCACCATGGATATCAACATGCCTGTGATGGACGGAATTACCGCTTTGCAGCATATCATGGCCGAAGAGATTGCACCGGTTATCATGGTATCTTCCCTGACCCAGGAGGGGGCAGCAGCTACATTTGAAGCCATGGCCCTGGGAGCCTTTGACTATGTGGCAAAACCAGGAGGTACGGTTTCCGCCAATCTGGATCAGGTTGCCCGGGAACTCCATGCAAAAATTAAGGCCGCCGCAGGAACCGGAACCCTTGGACGACTTTTAAGGAAAAAAGCGGACAGACTCTCATCACAAAGACGAAAAAGTGAATCCAGGGAGAGTTCTATCGGCAGTACTGCTCCATCAGTAAGGCAGTCCAGGGTTTCTCCCCTCTCTTCCCGAACCCGTGTAAAGGCTGAAGAAACCAGGCAGATCAAAATTTCCCATCGAGGGAGCAAAACCCTGCCGGATTTCAAGGCAGTGGCCCTGGGCATCTCCACAGGGGGCCCAAAAACCCTCTATGATGTGCTGCCCCTGCTGCCCCAGGATCTAAATGCCGCAGTGATAGTTGTGCAGCACATGCCCCCCAAGTTCATAACCTCCTTTGCCAAACGCATTGACGATAACTGTCCCATGCGATGCATGGAGGTCAAGGCAGGTATGGAGATTGAGCCGGGTAACATCTATGTTGGAACCGGCGGCCGCCATCTCACCCTTTACCGTAAACTTTCAAAACAGATTGTGGTCAGAACCCCTGTTCAGCCCCACCACACCTTTATCCCTTCCGTGGATGTAATGATGAAGTCTGTGCTGGAGGTGTTCGGGGAGCAGACCGTCGGTGTCCTCATGACCGGCATGGGAGACGACGGGGCAGACAGCATGGTGGAGATAACCCGGGCAGGCTGCATAACCATTGCAGAAAGCGAGGAGAGTGCCATTGTTTTTGGTATGCCCAGGGAGGCCATAGAACGCGGAGGTGCAAAGATTGTGGTGCCGAGCTGGGATATTGCCCATGAGATCATTAAAGCAGTGAAATGATTTCCGGCATCGTTGTCTAATTTTAGTAATATGGCCGGAAATACAATCAAGCCCTTAAATTAAGAATAGGTGAGACTTGGGAATAACAAAAATTGTGCAGGGACAGGAGGATTTATCAGGGATGCCCTTTTCCACAGTGACAGACAAGGAGTTTGAGCTGGTAATAAAGACCCTTACACATGACCTGGAGAAGCTTGTGGCCATTACGTCAAGGGTACTTAATCGGCTTGCCGGGGGAACCATGAGCCTTGACAATCCCCGCCATCGCTCCCTTGTGGCCTCTTCAGCCTATGCCATGGAACGTACCAAACGCATGATTGCAGATATCAATGAGACCATGGCGGACAGAAAGCTGCCCCTCTCCATGGAGTCCTGTCGTCTGCATGATCTCATGCTCCGTACAGGGAGTGCCTTTGCTCCCATGGCAGACAGCGAGGGAATTGAATTCGAGATGGAATTTACGGGACCTGATAGAGCTGTCTCAACTGATCCGGCCCTCTTAACCCGCATTGTTGAAAACTACCTTTACAATGCCCTTTCCCATGCTGGGGAGAAGGGATGGATTCATTTAAAGGCCGAGACAGAAGAGAGTGGAGCCTATGCTGTATCCGTTACAAATTCAGGCCCTGCCCTTCCGGAGAAGGATCTGGATAGAATTTTCCATGTGGGGGTGCAGCTCGATCTGATGAAGAGAGGGCAATGGCAGGGAAAGGGCCTGGGCCTTGCCTTTTGCCGTATGGCAGCAACGGCAATGGGGTTACAGGTTGGGGCTGAAAATCTTGAAGGGAATCAGGGAGTTGCCTTTTATTGTCGCAACTAAAAATATTACTCGTCAGTCATATAGTGGGGTGTCTAAATCTGCCGTTTTTGATTGTTCATTTTTTGACTATAGACTTCCAGAAAAATATTTTAGCAAATCCATTTTTGAGGGCAGCCACAGGGGAGTGCCCTTACAGGAGAGTGAGCAATGGGTAATTTTAAAGAGCCGGAAGCATATCTGAAAAGCGGTTCCAATGAGTTGAAGATATTGGAGTATTGCATTGGAGAACTCCATCTCGGCATCAATATCCTCAAGGTGAGCAGGATTCTGGATCGCCCCGGGAAATTGACACGCCCCGGAGCTGTGGCCCATGGTTCAGTGGTGGGTCTTTTCGAGGATCACGATGCCATAGTTCCCCTGATTGATCTCGGCGATATCCTCGGTATTCCATCGGAAAAAAATAAAACAAGGGTTATCATAACGGAATTTTTTGACGAGGTCACAGGACTTCTCGTGGATCAGGTGGAACAGGTGCATACACTCTCATGGGAGCAGGTGATAGGTGCCGAAGATATTCTGTGGAGCCTTGACAATCCCTATGTCATAGGCGTAGCCCGGCCGGATAAGAGTCGTAATGTAATCCTGGTTGATTATGAGAAGATAGTCCTGGAGCTTGCTCCTTCTCTGATGGAGAGAGCCCTGAGGTCAAAAAGGTCTGAAAATGGTGGAATCCAGGGCGACGAAGGCGGTGCATCCCCTTCCGAAACCCATCCATTTCGTGGCCAGGGCAGAACCATCCTTGTTGCCGAGGACTCCACACCGGTCCGCCAGATGCTGGCATTTGAGCTGGAAGAGATAGATTTCAAGGTGCTGGAAGCCAGGGATGGTGTCCAGGCCCTTGCCCTTTTTGAAAACCACCAGGAGATTGATCTGGTGATAGCCGATGTGGAGATGCCCCAAAAGGACGGCCTTGCCCTTCTGGGGCATATAAGACAGCATCCCTCCCGGGGGAGTACGCCGGTACTAATCTACTCATCCATAGGGGATATAGGCATGAAGGAGCGGGCAAAAGTGATGAGAGCCAATGGCCACATTACAAAACTTGAAATTGATACCCTTCTCAGAGAGATTGAAAAACTTTTTTCACGTTAATACATTATGATGCTATCTTTTCCAACATTATCCAAAACAGAATAATCCTGGGTGACTTGCTATTTTTTTCAAAGTCATCTCAATGATTTTCGGCATCCTTCATAGGCCAGTAAAAGCGTAAGCCGATCCAGTAAAAGCGTAAGCCGATAAATGAAGGATGCTGCAAATTTACATTAAACCGAAAGAAAATTATTTGTATGCTCAAGACAGTTATATCAAATGAACGTGAACAGACCCGGGGAGAGGAGATAGCCAACAGCGTCAGTCATGGTGTAGGCTTCCTGGCAGCGGCGGCTGCCTCCCCGGTTCTTATATTCTCAGCGATTCAGCATGACAGTGCCGCCGGAGTCGTGGGGGCGAGTGTCTTTGCGTTTACTGCGGCACTGCTCTACATCACCTCCTCGTTTTATCATTTTTTGGCCGGAAACAAGGCCAAACGTGTATTTCAAGTTCTTGATCACTGTGCTATCTTTCTTCTGATCGCGGGAACATACACGCCCTTTACCCTTGGTGTGCTTCGGGGTGCCTGGGGCTGGACCCTTTTCGGGATTGTCTGGGGCATAGCCGTTGCCGGGGTGGTCCTTAAATCCGTGGGCGGAGCGGTGAGATATCAAAAAATCTCCACTGTTTTGTATCTCATCATGGGCTGGCTCATTATCATTGCCGCAAAGCCCCTCTATATAAATATGCCCGGGTGGGGTGTTTTCTGGCTTCTCGCAGGAGGATTGGCCTATACCGCGGGAGTTGTTTTCTACGCAGCAGACAGAATTCGTTATGCACATTTCATTTGGCATCTCTTCGTTATAGCCGGAACAACCTGTCACTTCATAGCTGTTTTGAAATACGCACTCTAAAGAATAAGGATAGATTGTGTGCGGAAAGGAGAATTTGTTATGGATTCTGTGACATTTATGCAGGAGAAAAAATGACAGACATACTAAAAGCACTTGAAAGCACTGAAGAATCTGATCGACTCTATGCTGTGCAGGATATTATGGAACTCAATCATGAGGCCGATAAATATGCTGAAGTGCTTGTTGCTCATCTCGGGGCGGAAACCTCCCAGGCAGTCCGGGACAGCATGGTATATGCCTTGAAAAGAATGGCATGCACAAAGGCCTTTCCCATGCTGTTTGATCTTTTTATGAGTTCCGATGCCTATTTGAGAAACGCAGCGGTCACAATTTTCGGCACCAAGGAGACCCGGGGGGTGGCATTTTTGACATCCCAGCTCGACCATGCCGACCGGGAGGTGAGAAAATTGGTACTGGATGCCCTGTTTCACATAGGCACAAGGGATGCTGTCCTTGCCATCCGGGCCGGACTCCATGATCCCTCCATAAACGTAAGGATCACAGCGGTGGAATATATCGGACAGCTCGGGGACCACGAAAGCATGGAAGATGTCTTTGATATGCTTGAAAACGAGACCGATCCCATGTTGATAACATCTGCCCTGGAGACGGTCCTCCAGCTCGGTGATGATGGAGCCATAGCAAGAACCATAGAGTTTCTTAATAAAAACGATGATATCCTGAAGGTTCATCCGGTGTTCCTGCCGGAGCTGGTAAAACTCACGGCAAGAATCGGCAGCGTGGAGAGCCTCATGGAGCTGATTGTTCTGCTCAATGGCCGGCCCACCTATGCCAAAGATATTGTGTCAGCCCTTGAAGAGGCCATTAAACGACATGGGGATATTATTTCCCATCCCGGAATAGAATCCCGTCTCATGGATATTGTCGGAAACAGCTCTGTGGGAGATGGGATAAGGTATGCAGCAGCCGAACTTATCCTTTCCCGGGATCCACGCCATGACCTGAAGGCTCTGTATGAGCTTGGCATTCAACTGGTGGACGAGCCTTCCATGGTTCATGCGGGGGTACGTCTCCTGGCCACCACCGGAAGTGAGGCGGGCCGGGATCGTATCCGCCGGATCATGGAGACCACAAGGGATACAAATCTCGTCAGGCTGTGTGAAGAACTGATAACATGAGACATAAAGGGGTGACACCGGATATGGAGAGACAAAAATCCAGGGCAGTCAGCCTCGGTGAATTTGAGTTGCTTTCAAGTTTTATATACAGAAAGACCGGAATCAGGTTAGAGTCCCAGAAACTATACTTTCTTACCACCAGGGTGAACAAACGCATGGACATTGTCCAGGCTGAATCGGTTGCCGATTACATACGGATTCTAAGGTTTGGGGACCCGGACGGCAGGGAGTTCCAGAACCTTATCAATCTGCTCACCGTGAATGAGACCTACTTTTTCAGGGATTTTCCCCAGTTGCAGGCCTTTGCCGAGCATTGCCTTGATGAGGTGATCACAAGAAAGATCAAAGAGGGTAACAGGAAACTCAAAATATGGTCGGCTCCCTGTTCCAGCGGTGAAGAGCCCTATACCCTGGCCGTTATACTCCATGCCATGATAGATAACGTCGATGACTGGGAGGTGGAGATTCTTGCCAGCGACATAGACCAGAACATCCTGAAACTTGCAGAGGGAGCCGTCTATGACAACCGCCGTGTCAGGGATGTCCCGCCCGAGTATCTGAGCCGATTCTTCCAAAGGCGCAGGGATGGCAAATATCTCGTAAACCCTGAAATCAGGAGGATGGTCACCTTTGAACATCTCAATCTCTCGGATGCCATGGTCATACGTAAAAGAAAAGGCTTTGATTTTATCTTCTGCAGGAATCTTCTTATCTATTTTGATGATATTTCCCGTAAAAATCTGGTGGATCAATTCTATATAGCCCTCAATCCAGGAGGGTATATATTCCTTGGCTCAAGTGAGTCCATAAGCCGCATATCAACGGCCTTTCGTGTGAAACGAAAAGGGGGCTACTTTGTCTATTACAAATGATAAACAGGACAGGAAAATCAGATCATGAAAAAAGTTCTTGTCGTGGATGACTCTCCGGTTGTCCGCAGCTTTCATATGAATATTTTAAAGATTGAGGGGTTTGTGGCAGAAGGAGCTTCGGATGGCATCGAAGCCATGGAGAAGGCCCTGAATCATCGTTATGATCTCATTCTCTGTGACATAAACATGCCCAATATGGATGGACTCACCTTTATAAGTCAGTATCGGGAAGAGGAGCCTGACGGCCCTCCGGTGATAATCCTCACGACCCAGGAGGAGGAGATACACAGAAAAAAAGGGTATGCCTCGGGTGCAAATCTCTATCTGGTGAAGCCGGTGGCTCCGGGGCAGCTCATTCTCCATATAAAACTTCTCATGGGTGATTTCCATGATACCCAGACTTGACAACCTCCATTCCCAAGGGCAGCCACAGGGGGCTGCCCCTACAGTATGATTACCAATTTCATTATCTGGAAAACTATATAAGGGAGATGGAACATTGAAACTGACAACAAAAGGAAAGATACTCAAGCTTATTCTCAATGAGGAGTGTACCATAATTGATGTGGAGGAGCATACTGAGTTCATCAGGAATCTTCCCGATAAAATTGAAGCTGTTCATCTCAAGGTTGACGGGGTCAGGGAGATTGACACAGCCTATCTTCAATGTATTCATGCCCTGAAAAAAGAGGCTGACGGGAAAAATATAGCATTCGAGACCATTGGCAGGAGTGTTATTATTGACCATGCCTGTACGCTCTATGGGCTGGAACCCCCTGGTCTATCTTCTGCTCCAAAGAAAAAACAGAAAACAGAACACCTATGACTAACGAAAATACAAGAGGTTGATATGGGAAAGACGATTATGATTGTTGATGATGCCAAATCCATGCGGGGCCTGGTCTCCATGACCCTCCAGGGTGCAGGATATGATGTGGTGGAGGCCTGTGACGGCCAGGATGCCCTGGACAAGATAGGAGGCCATAAAATCAACATGGTCATATCGGATTTGAACATGCCGAACATGAACGGCATAGAATTGATAAAAAATTTGAAACAGGATCCCAAATATAAATTTTTGCCCATTGTAATGCTCACCACCGAGAGCGAGGATTCCAAAAAAAAGGAGGGCCAGGCCGCAGGAGCCAAGGCATGGATTGTGAAACCCTTTAAACCTGATACCGTGTTGAAGGTGGTTGGCAAGATAATAGGTTGATTGATGTCAGGTCCAGAAAATTAACATCATCTGAAAAGAAGGTTGTGTAAAGAAAATGACGCAGGATAATATCATAGACCATTTCAGGCAGGAGTTTTATCAGGAGGCAAGGGATATTCTGGAGGCGATTTCAGATGATGTTCTGAAACTGGAGGCTGATCCTGGAAATGATGCCCTGTTGAATGCGGTCTTCAGGGGAATACATACCATAAAGGGTAGTGCCGGCTCCTTTGAGCTGACATTGATATCCGATTTTACCCATCACCTTGAAGGAATTTTGAACGCCCTTCGGGATCACAGGCTGACCCTGACCCCGGAGCTGGTGGATGTGATACTTTCGGGTTCGGATCAGATTTCCGGGATGATCGAAATAAGTGCTTCGGGATCGACACCGGAACTCAATTTTGAGCTTATTGACCGCATGAAGGTTTTTCTTGATGCCATTCAGGAGACTCCTGAACAGACAAACCAGGGTCAGCAATCTGGTACTCAGGGTCAGCAATCTGGTACTGAAAAGTTTCACAGCCAGAAGAGGGGCCAAGGGAGGGGTGAAGGGATGGAAGATCGTGAAGGACAAGAAGTTGAGAAAGGGCAGGGAGACTTTGCAGACAGACAGCTTGAAAGAGAAACACTTGAAAAGGGAACCATTGAAAAGGGAACCATTGAAAAGGGAACCATTGAAAAGGGAACCATTGAAAAGGGAACCATTGAAAAGGGTGGCATTAAAAAGGATTGCATTAAAAAGGGAACCACTGAAAGAGAGGGGCTTGTAAAAATCTCATCCCTTACAGAAGATATTCCGGCAATGACGGCGGATGCCTTTGACCAGGAGGCTCTCCTGGGCAAAAAAATTTACCAGGTGACTCTTAACTACACCTCTGCCCATTTTGAAAACGGCTACGATCCCATGGTGTTTCTGAAATCCCTTCACCAGAACAGCTCCCTTTATTATGCACGGCTTCCCGAAACCAACCCGGTTCCCGACCTGAAACTCTTTGAGCCTTTACAACTCTACCTGAACCCGGCCATCTATGTTGCAACGGAGATGACCCGGGAGGAACTTCTGGATATGGTGTTCGACGAGGAGCTTATCAGCGTGGAAACCCTTTGTGACCCGTCTGTTTCTGCATTCCGTGCTTCGGAGCCGGATGCAGGGGATTCTCCTCTCCAAAATGGTGATATGGCCTCCAGGACAGATGTGGCCCGTCCGGCATCACCTTCCAATGCCCAATGGAATTCCGGTGCCGGCTCAAATTTGATGGATGATATTGTGGGCAGTGAAGGGGCCATGGCCGAGTTCATCGAAGGCTCCTTAGAGATGATCCAGGTGGCGGAAAGGGCTGTGATGACCTATGAAGAGAGTGCATCATCTTCGGCTTTGGACGAGCTTTTCCGGTCGATTCACAATATTAAGGGAGATGCTGATCTCATGGGTTTTAAGGAGCTTGTAACCTTTACCCATGCCTTTGAATCCCTCCTTGATATGGTCCGGCAGAACAGAATATCCCGAACTTCCGAGCTGGTGGAGCTGACCCTGGGGGCTGTGGATTTTATCAGGAGTGCCATATCTGAAATATCAAAAAAACGGCCGGTTCCTCCCCTGGGAAGCCTTTACAAAAATATATGCCGCCATCTTGATGCCGTTGACTCTTCCTTATCCGATGGCTCCCGGAATCAAGGGCAGGAAAGAGGTTCATCCCAGGGGATATCTCCTTTATTTAACATTGCCGATGATGAACTCAGCGATGTCTATCTTGAACAGATGCTTCAGTTTAAATCCATTCTTATGCAGTATATTGATGGATTGTCTCCATCTGACAAGCTTTCGGTGATGCGTACCCTCCGGGACATCGCCGGAGCGGCAGGCATGGTGGGCCACGATACCCTGCAAGGAGCTGCCAGGGAAGCCCTTGGAAAACTGGACATGCTCAAGACCGGGGTTAAAGAAAGTCAAAAAAAAGATTCAGGCCAGGGAAAAAGAAAGGGAGAAAGAAAGGGAGAAAGAAGGGAAGAGAGTGGGGAAGAAGAGAAGTGGCAGGAGCGGGATGCTTTTGTTAAAACCGCGCTTGAGCCATACCTTGGGGAGGTTATGGCGGCCATGGATGAACTCTTTGGCCAACCCAAAAGGATTGGAGAGATTCTTGTGGCCCAGGGCAAGATAAAAGAGGAGGATATCAGTCTGGCCCTGGAGTCCCAGAAGCCTGTGGGGCAGATTCTTATCGAGTCCGGAAAGCTCTCCAAAGCTGATCTTGACTCTGCCCTGATGAAGCAGAAGCTCCTCTCTTCTGTGCAGAAAAAAAAGACCGATGATGCCCCCCAGACAGTTAAAACCATGCGGGTGGATGAGCAGAAGGTGGAGTCCTTCTCCAACCTGGTGGGGGAGATGCTCATTGCACGAAACACCTATTCTTACCTTCTCGGAAGGATTGCCGCATCCAAAGATGGGCTGGAGACTGCCTCAATTATTAAGGACCTTAAAGAGAACCTCCACCTTTTCTCACGTCTTACCAACGATGTCCAGCATGGTGTGATCTCGCTTCGTATGGTGCCGGTGCGGGGGATATTCCAGAAGTTTTCCCGGGTTGTTCGGGATATAAGCCGCAAGCAGAACAAGATGATCCATATGATGACCGACGGCGAGGACATAGAGATTGATAAAAAGGTGTCGGATCTGCTTTCGGATCCCTTAGTGCATCTCATCAGAAATGCCTGTGACCACGGAATAGAGACTCCCATAGAGCGTAAAAAGGCAGGAAAGCCCGAAAAAGGTACCGTGCTTTTAAAGGCCTCCCGGGAGGGGAGCAATGTCGTCATCCGCATACATGACGACGGCCGGGGTATTAATCGAAAAAAACTGTTTGAAAAGGCTGTGAAACTGGGTTTCGACTTCTCTTCCCCTGAGGATACGGCTCTTCTTGATATGATTTTTCTGCCCGGACTCTCCACCGCGGACAAGGTGACCGATGTGTCCGGCCGGGGGGTGGGCATGGATGTGGTCAAGACAACCATTCAATCCCTGGGAGGAACGGTTTCTGTTATGTCCGAGGAGGGTGCCGGAACCCGGCTTACCCTTACCCTGCCCACATCCATGGGCATTGATACGGTGCTTCTTGTTGAGGCCGGAGGCAACTCCTATGCCATTCCCATCACATCCATACTGGAAACCCTCAAGGTCTCACCCAATACATTTATAAGGGCCGGGGATCAGCTCATGTTCCACTACCGGGGAGAGGTTCTTTCGGCCCATTTCCTCGGGGATCTGCTAAACCTCAATATGAGGGATCGCCAGGCCCAGGATGGGGTGTTCTCCTCCGGAGAGGAGATATCCATGGTCATTTTGAAAACATCCCGGGACAGATACGGCGTTATCATCGACAGGTTTGACAAGAACATGGAGATTGCGGTGAAACCACTGCCCGGGATGCTTTCGGACCTGGATGTAATAAGCGGAATAAGCATCCTTGGTGACGGCCAGGTGCTGCTTGTGATCAACACTGAAAATATTTAAACTTCAATTGGAAAAAAATATGGTATAGGTTTCCAGATAATTAAATTGGCAACCATAACCAAAAATATTATGGAGAAATTGATATGACCTTTGTCT
>JADGBO010000058.1 GCA_015231465.1 Desulfamplus sp. | reverse complement strand
CACCATCTTCTTCGGGGCTTTACAGCCATGGAGAACGTATCCCTTCCATGCCGCATCAGGAAGATGTCCCGAAAAAATAGTATTGCCCATCCCAAAAATATTTCTGATCTCCCTGGAGAGTGCGACAGGATTAAATATATCACCGGGTTTTACACCCACAACCCTTAAAACGGCATCGGATTCAATTCTCCTGTTTCCAGCCACCGAGATGTCGGTTATAAGCTGCCTGTTGAAAATTTCACTGCTGATCTCCCTACAAAGGGACTTGATTGACGAGAAGAGATTTTCCACAGCCCGGGCCCTGCCGTAAAAGTGTATGGGATAGGCCGCCGTCACAACGTTGAAAAGGCTTATATCTATGCTGATCTCCCCTCCGGAGGTGAAGAGAGTTCCCCAAAGTATATAATCGACTCCCATCCTGACCCCCATGCTCTGAAGACTCTTCATATCCTGGAGCATCCGGCCTTCCCCTGCAAAGAGGGGATCATCCATACCCATGATCCTTGCACCGTCCTGGGAGAGGGTATCTCCCACCATTACAGGGACACTGTCCCCCAGATACTCCATGCTCGAAGGGGCATGGACTCCAAAGGGGAAAATGGCTACTCCGGGAGATTCATCCGCCAATGCAGCCATGGAAAGAGGAAAGAACACTATAAAGAGCATAAAAAGAATAAGATATGCAGGCTTTTGCAGGGGAGTGGATGATGTAGAAGAGATTCTTTTGAAAAAAACTATGGCATCCCCTTCCACATATTTATCTTTTATCTGTAAATATCTATTTTTTATCAGGTTGTTTTCCAAAAATAATCTATCCTTTTTGTTTCGTCAGGTTGTTTTCCAAAAATAATCTATCCTTTTTGTTTCGTCAGGTTGTTTTCCAGAAATAATCTATAGACTTCCAGAAAAATATTTGAACAAATTCATTCCCAGGGGGCAGCCGCAAGGGACTGCCCCTACAGTATTTCCGCCAATTTCATTATCTGGAAAACTATATTCTTTTTGTTTTGGCCTGCCGTCAGGGTTTAATCCCCATTACATCTATGGATGCGTCAACCACCCTGTACTCTTTGATTGTCACTTTTCTATCCATCATGCCGGCCAGTTCAATGTTGTGTGTTACCACCATCAGAGTCATTCCAAGCTCCCTGTTCAGACCCGCAAGGAGACTATGAACCTGCAAACTGTTTTTTATATCGAGATTGCCTGTGGGTTCATCTGCAAGGAGAATATCGGGTTTCAGGACCAGGGCCCTGGCCAGAGCCACCCTCTGTTGTTCACCCCCGGAAAGATCCTCTGCCCTGTGGTGGAGACGATGACCCATCCCCACCTTTTCAAGAATGGATTGGGATGCGGCAATACTATTTTTTCGGGACATCTTCCTGATGCGGCATGGAAGGGATACGTTCTCCATGGCTGTAAAGCCCCGAAGAAGATGGTGAAACTGAAATACAAACCCAATATTTTTGTTTCTGAAACTGGAGAGTCGGTCAGCCTCCATCCCCAGGATATTGCTGCCCCGGAAAAGAAGCTCGCCTTCATCAGGAAAATCCAGTGTGCCGAGGATATTAAGAAAGGTCGATTTTCCGGTTCCCGAAGCCCCCACAACAGCTACGCTTTCACCTTCATATATATCGAAATCCACCTTTTTCAAAATATCCACGGCGGTCACGGAACAGAATCGTTTTGATACCCCCCGCAGGGAAAAGAGGGGTGTTTTTAAATCACGCAATTCCCCCGGCCTGTTTTGCTCCTTGCCATCCATATGACCATCATCCATAACGCAGGGCATCCACCGGATTCATTCTTGAAGCCCTGTGGGAAGGGTAAAGAGTGGAGAGAAAACATATAAGAACCGATGCCAGGGATATTACCATGACATCTGTCAATTCAAGCTGCACCGGAAGGGTGGAAAAAGGGTATGCCGCGGGAAGTTCGATGAAACGGTATCTCTCTAAAACCATGCACACCGCTACACCGGCTGAGGTTCCCATGAGTGTACCCGCCACTCCTATTATCATTCCCTGGATAATGAAGATATTGCGTACCATACGATCCGTGGCACCCATGGCCTTGAACAGGGCAATGTCCCCGGTCTTCTCCATAACCATCATTATGAGGGCACTGGCAATGTTGAAGGCAGCCACAAGGATTATAAGGGTCAAAATCACGAACATGGCCGTCTTTTCAAGTTTGAGTGCGGAAAAGAGACTTTTGTTTATCTCCATCCAGTCCCGGGCATAATAGGGATATTGAAGGGTATCGGCAATGACCTCCCTTACCTGGTCGGCCCGGAAAATATCCTTAACCCATATGCCCATTGCAGAAATGCGACCGCCCATGCCCATTAGCTTTGCGGCATCTTCGAGATGAAGATAGGCAATGGAGCTGTCATACTCATACATGCCGGACTCGAAAAGAGCTGCAACATTGAAACGCTTCATGGCCGGCATGGGGCCCGCAGGTGAAAGTATGCCCCCGGAAGAGAGCAGTATCACGGTATCCCCGGTTGTCACTCCAATGCCCAGGGCAAGCTCCTTACCCAGGATGATGCCGGGCAGCTTTATGCCGGTGGATTGTCCCGGTTCATTGTCAGCATCCATCGGCATATCCACAACGCCGTCACCAATGAGACGGCGGATATCCTGGGGAGAGTAGCCTTTAATCATGGATGCTTCAGCATTGGGGTCAACTCCCCGAATCACTGCCCCTGACATGCCGGATGGGGTTCTGATCATTGCCTGGCCGAAAACAAGGGGAGCAACAGCTTGAATCTCTGTTCCCCCGCTTTTTTCCATGGAGAGAATCCTGTCCCTTACGTTCCTGTAATCACTGAATCTGCCCGAATATTCCATAACCATGATATGGGGCTCAACACCAAGAATTCTTCTCCTGAACTCGGTTTCGGCACCGCTCATAACTGCAATCACAATCACAAGGGCCATCACCCCCACCATCACCCCTGCCACAGACAGCATGGATATAAGGGAGATAAAACCCTCCCTTCTTTTTGCCCTGAGATAGCGGCCGGCAATGAACAGCTCCAATGAAGGAAACATGTAGAGATATACCTCATTAAGATTGTAATGTTCCGTTATTGCAGGAACCCTGATTGCCGGAATTGCCGGAACGGTTCCCATGCAATTCCAGGCCCTAAGTACCCTGAACATCCCCTTCCTTTATGGAACTTGCCCTATCCTTTGATGACTTTTTCATGTGGGGGAAAAGAATAACCTCACGTATGGAAGGTGAATCGGTAAGAAGCATCACCAGACGGTCAATGCCGATGCCCTCTCCGGCTGTGGGAGGCATGCCGTACTCCAGGGCTTCGACATAATCAGCATCCATTATATGAGCTTCGGTATCGCCTTCCATACGCTGGGCAGCCTGCTGGAGAAAACGGTCGTATTGATCCGCGGGATCGTTGATTTCGGAAAATCCATTGGCTATTTCACGGCCGGCCACAAAAAGCTCAAAACGATCCGTCAGGTCCGGGTTGAGATCGCTTTTCCGTGAAAGGGGGGAGACCTCCACAGGATAACCTGTTATGAAGGTGGGCTGTATAAGCCTTGGTTCAACAAGGTTGTCGAAGAGTTTAGTGAGTATCTTGCCCCGGCTCTCTTTTTTGTTGATTTCAATGCCCTTCTCCCGGGCAAAGGCAAGAAGAGCCTGGGTATCATCTATAAGGGAAGGATTAATACCGCCAATGGAAGTAAGGGAATCCGTCATGGAAATCCTGGGCCATGTTCCTGAAAAATCAATGATCTCTCCCTGGTATGATATCTGTTCGGAGCCATTGACTTTCATGGCAATCTCCCGGAACATCTCCTCGGTCATATCCATGAGATCCTCATATACTGCATAGGCCTGATAAAATTCAACCATTGTAAATTCAGGATTATGGCGGGTGGAGACACCTTCGTTTCTGAAATTTCTGTTGATTTCAAAGACCTTTTCAAAACCTCCCACCACAAGGCGTTTGAGGTAGAGTTCCGGGGCGATTCTAAGAAAAAGTTCCATGCCCAGGGCATTGTGCCAGGTTTTAAAGGGTGTTGCCTCGGCACCTCCTGGAAGGGGCTGCATCATGGGGGTCTCAACCTCCATAAAATCCCTCTCTTCAAAAAAACGGCGCATGGTGCTGACAATTTTGCTTCTCTTTATAAAAATCTCCCTGGCCTGTTCATTCATGATGAGATCAAGATATCTCTGACGATAACGCTTCTCGGGATCCTTTACGCCGTGATACTTTTCCGGCAGGGGACGGACAGCCTTGGAGATAAGCCGAAACTCTTTGACCAGGAGCGTCCACTCGCCGGTCTTTGTCTGAAACATGGTACCCCTTAGACCTGCAAAATCTCCTATGTCCATCTTTTTGAAAAGATCATAGGCATCATCTCCAAGAATATTTTTCTGGAGATAGGCCTGCATCTGGCCGGTTCCGTCCCGGAAACGGATAAATGAAGATTTGCCGAATTTATTGATGGCCATAACTCTTCCGGCAGCAAAAAATTCAGGAGTGTCCTGGCCCAGGGATTCCGGCCGGGTCTCTGTAAGCCCGAGTATTTGGGAAATTGTACTGGAAACTCTGAAATCGTTGGGATAAAGGTTGATCCCGTTTCGTTTGAGCTCATCCATCTTCTCTTTTCTTGCTTTAACTATTGCACTTGACTCTTCCATATGGGAAACAACTTTCTTTAAATGATGATCACAGTTATCTTCACGGTAAAAAAGCTGTATAGTTATCCCATTCAAATATCAGGTGTCAAATATTTTGTTCAAGGATACCCCAACTTACTCCGAGATGAAGCTATAGACTTCCAGAAAAATCTTTGAGCATATCCATTCCCAAGGGCAGCCACAGGGGGCTGCCCCTACAGTATTATTACCAATTTCATTATCTGGAAAACTATATCACTTATTCTCCACTATTTGATTTCACGCCCCTCTTCAACAGCATGACAGGCCACAAAGGAACCTGAATCAAGTGCCGTAAGCTTTGGCACCTCGGCTGAACACCTTGCATCGGCATATACGCATCGGCCATGGAATACACATCCCGTGGGCAGATTCACCGGCGTGGGAACCTCCCCTTTGAGTTTAATGTGCTTTGCCCTGGTCTCCCCTATTTTTGGAATGGCACTTAAAAGGGCACGGGTGTAGGGATGTCTTGCCCTTATAAACATCTCATCTGCCCTGGCAACTTCGCACAATGTACCAAGATACATGACCGCCACCCTGGTGCTGATATGCTGTACCACAGAGAGATCGTGGGTGATGAAGAGATAGGTAAGACCACGATCACGGCCCGCATCCATCAGAAGGTTGAGTATCTGGGCCTGTATGGAGACATCCAGTGCAGAAACAGGCTCATCCGCCACAATGAATTCGGGATCCAGTACAAGGGCCCTGGCAATGCTTATGCGCTGGCGCTGGCCCCCGGAAAACTCATGGGGATATCTGCCCCGCCAGGCAGGATTGACACCCACCTGTTCCATAACTTCTGCAATTTTATGCTCCACAGAAGCCGTGTCCATGGCCGGATTGTGGAAACGCAGGGGCTCCTCCAGGGTCTGCTGGACCGTTTTTCTCGGGTTCAGGGATGCATAGGGATCCTGGAATATCATCTGCATCTTTTTCCTGAAAGGGAGCATCTTTTCGTGGCTTAACCGATCAATGCGGTGGCTTCTGTAATATATCTCCCCGGAATTGGGAGGATAGAGACCCATGACAACCCGGGCAAGGGTGGATTTACCGCATCCGCTCTCTCCCACCACACTGAGGGTCTCTCCCTTATTGATGGATAGCGTGACATCGTTGACAGCCTTCACCGTGGTCCTTTGTCGCATAAGCTTTCCATTTTTAAATTTCAACTGATCCAGAAGGCCGCCTGATATGTCAAAATGTTTGACGACACGATTCACGGAAAGGATAACCTCCCGGGTCGGGAGATTTTCATCGGGTTTATTGCTCATGACCTCAACACCTTGTAAATGGCTAATTTTTCAAATGGCAGGCAGCAAGCACGCCGCTCTCTTTCTGCACCAGAGGCGGCTCTTCACGGCTGCATATATCTTCTTTTATCTCACACCTTGGATTGAAGGCACAGCCCGGAGGAATCTCTGTGAGATTGGGCATCATGCCTGGAATCTGGTACAGTTTTTCCCCGGGTTTCAAGACCCCTGGAAGGGATTTGATGAGGCCCATGGTGTATGGATGGACGGGCCGGGATACAATCTGGGATGTTTTTCCGGACT
This sequence comes from Desulfamplus sp., assembly GCA_015231465.1. GTDB lineage: Bacteria > Desulfobacterota > Desulfobacteria > Desulfobacterales > Desulfobacteraceae > Desulfamplus. The sequence continues at coordinate 10,040 of JADGBO010000058.1, read as the reverse complement.
CTATGATCTTTCCGGCGTACATGACAGCCATCTTTTCCGTGACCTGGGAGACCACCCCAAGATCGTGGGTAATGAGTATCAGCCCCATCTTTTCGGAATCGCAAAGTTCCTGGAGCAGATCCATGATTTCCGCCTGGATGGTCACATCAAGGGCGGTTGTGGGCTCATCGGCAATGATGATGGCCGGATTGGTCAAAAGGGAGGTGGCAATGATGATTCTCTGGCGCATACCGCCGGAAAATTCGTGGGGATACTGGGAGAGTCGCTTTTCCGGTGACGGAATATGTACCTTTCTCAGCTTTTCCAGAACGATCTTTTCGGCATCCCGGCGGGAGATGTCTCTATGGGCGTAAAGGGTCTCCAGCATCTGGGTTCCTATGGTGAAAACCGGATTCAGGGTCATCATGGGATCCTGAAAGATCATGCTGATCCTGTTGCCCCTGATTTTGCGCATCTCGGAATCCGGCAGGGAGCTTATCTCCCGGCCGTTGAAGATTATCCTGCCGCCGGAGATGAGTCCTGGTTTGCTGATAAGGTTGATGATGGCAAATCCTGTTACGGATTTTCCTGCTCCGCTCTCTCCCACAATACCCATGCGCTCTCCCTGATCCAGGGTGAAGCTCACATCGTTGATGGCTATGAGATCGCCGGATCTCAACGCAAATTTAACTTCAAGCTTTTCAACTTCGAGAAGATGGGACATGTTGCTTTTCCTTAGAAAATATAGAATGAACTTGTAAGTATTCGGCAAACTACGTATCAAAAGATAATATGTTGTGTTAATGTGTAAAAATCAGAGAAAAAAATTATATCTGGTATGCAAAACGTGTTTTACCCAATATTTACATGAACTTTACCCGGCATTTTATCCTTTGTATAGTTTGGGGTTTAGTACATCCCTGAGCCAATCTCCAAGAAGGTTGATGACAAGGACGAAGAGAATGAGAAAAAGGCCTGGAAAAATTGTGATCCACCAGGATCCGGAAAAGATGTACTCAAATCCTGATTTTATAAGTGAGCCCAGGGAGGGCATGGTCACGGGCATTCCAAGACCAAGAAAGGACAGGGCTGCCTCGCTCATTACGGCATTGGCCACCTGGATGGTGGATATGACCATGACCGAGGTAAGGGTGTTGGGAAGGACATGGCGAATCATGATAACCGGCCTTGACAGACCTATCACCCGGGCCGCCTCCACATACTCCTTGTTTTTCTCTCCCATAACCGATGCCCTTATGGTACGGGCATAGACCGGCCATTCGGCAAGTCCTATGATTACGATCAAAAGGGGAACCGCCATCTTCTCATAGCTGCCGATGCCGAAAAGTATCTGGAATATGGCACTTATGAATATGGCCACCATAAGATATGGAAACGAGAACTGGATGTCGGCCACACGCATGAGAACCGCATCCACCTTTCCCCCCACATATCCGGCGGTGAGTCCCACAAGGATGCCTATGAATGCCTGGAGAAGTACGGCGCCAATGCCTATCAAAACCGAAATCCGAAGTCCGTAAATCATTGTGGAGAGAAGATCCCTGCCCATGTTGTCGGTGCCGAGGAGAAATTCCGGGGAACCTTCATCGTACCAGGAAGGGGGCATTTCCGAGTTCATTATGTCAATGTTGTGGGAGTCGTAGGGATCGTAGGGGGATATGAGGGGAGCCGAAGCACTCATGAGGAGAAAAATCAGCAGTATGAAAAAACTTGCCATGGCAACCTTGTCCCGCTTGAAGCTGTAAAAAAAGTAGGATTCCCTGAAACGAGTCATATGATTTTTCATCACTTTGTTTTTATATCCTTCAATAAAGGTTTACCGTGAAAAGGACTATGTTCGTCCTGCAATGCGTACAGTGGGATTGATAAATCCGTATATGATATCCACAACAGTATTTACTATCACGAATACCGAGCCCACAACTATGAGATATGCTATTAAAAGGGATATGTCCGAACGTTCAACCGCCTCAAGGAACATATATCCCATTCCCTGCCACTGGAACACTGTTTCGGTGAGAATGGTAAAAGCGAACATGATGCCTATCTGGACGCCGAAAACCGTTACAACAGGCAGCAGTGTGTTTTTAAATGCGTGAACCAGCCATATCCTCATGGGGTTAAGCCCTTTGGCCCAGGCATATTTGATATATTCGGTCTCCAGCACCTCCATCATCTCGGAGCGGATAAGGCGTATGAAAAGGGGAAGCATTATGGATGCCAGGGCAAAACAGGGGAGAATGAGGTGCAAAAGGCCGTCCCTGGTTAGAAAACCGGACTGCCACCAGCCGTTTCCGAAAATATCCACGGTTTCACCCCGTCCATAGGAGGGCAGCCAGTTTAGTTGGACTCCAAAAATGTAAATGAGCATGATGGCGGTGAGAAAGACCGGTATGGATACTCCCAGGGTGCTGAATCCCATTACCATCCTTGAAAAAAAGGATCGTGGTCTCAGGGCCGTATATACTCCGAGGGGCAGGGAGACAAGTATGATTATAAAAGCTGCTCCCAGCACCAGCTCAATGGTTGCAGGGGCCTTGGCAACTATAACGGATAGAGCCGGTTTTTTGTAGAAAAAGGAGTGTCCCAGGTCACCCTGGAGAGCATTTTTTAAAAAACGTGAATACTGGGTAAAGAAAGGATCGTTCAACCCGAGTTTATCCCGAAGTTGTTCACGCTCGGCAGGGGTTACCCGCTCTCCCACCAGATCACGTACAGGATCGCCAATCTTGTTTTTGATGGCAAATCCGATCATGCTGATTATCAGCATTACAAAGAGGGCCTGGGTGATTCTTCTGACAATAAAGGCAAACATGAATGGATTGCAACCTCCATGGGTATGAATGAAGATGGGGGTCGGGGTGCAGGGGATTTTTCGTTTAAGGTATATCCTGGGGGTGATCTTCCCCTGCACTGTGCCGAATCGGGTTAAGTACCTGAGCAGAAAAAATTTGTATAAAATCTATAATGGAAAAATATTTCAGCCGCAAGGGCAGCCGCAAGGGACTGCCCCTACAGTATGGTTGCCAATTTCATTACCTGGAAAACCATAGAATTAAATTTGCCTTGGTACTTATTTAACTACAATGTCGCCGAAATACGGGAAATTCATGGAGTTGATGACAGGTTCAATCTCTATGTTCTCTTTTCCGGCATAGGAGTGGTTCTGCCAGTGGAAAGGAATGAACGCTGCATCATCATATAGAATCTGCTCAATCTCCTGCAAAATCTTGGCTCTTTTGGCAAGATCGGTCTCGGACTGGGCTGCGAGGGTCAGCTCGTCAATTTTTTTGTTGCAGTAGTTTCCGCTGTTGTACTGTCCATAACCTGTTTCTGCGTTGGGACACATGGCCAGAAATTCCGTGAAATTGCCTGAATCCTCGGTGTCCGAGTGCCAGCCTATCATCTGTATGTCGGCTGCCTTTGCGTCAAACTCATCCCAGTACTGGGCCTTGGGCATGGTCTTGAGGTTGACCTTTATGTTTATTTTGGCCAGCATCTGAACTGCTGCCTCGGCAATCTTCTCGTCATTGACATAACGGTTGTTGGGGGCGATCATGGTACATTCGAAGCCCTTTTCAAGACCTGCCTCCTTCATGAGTTTTTTTGCCTTTTCAAGATCATACCTTGGAACCAGATTTTCCTTGTAGCCGGCATAACCCTCGGGTCCCTGCTGGCCTGCAACAGTTGCGGTACCCTTCATGATCTTATCAACAATACCCTGGTTATTGATGGCGTAAACCATTGCCTGGCGTACACGCACATCCTTGAACTCAGGTCGCCTCTCCTGGTTGAGCTGAAGGGTAATGATACGGCCGCCGTTACAGGTGACAAGTTTTACTTTAGCATCGCTTTCAATACGTTTGAAATCCTGGGGAGGTACCGGCGAGATAAAATCAACATCTCCGGAGAGAAGTGCGGCAACCCGGGTGGCATCTTCTTTTATGGGTGTGAGGATAAAGGTCTCCACATTACCCGGAGAAGCGGTGTCCCAGTAATCCTTGAATCTTTCCATTACCATCCTAATGCCCTGCTCCCGGGATTTAACCACAAAGGGGCCGGTGCCTGAAGCATTGTTCAGGGCAAAAGATGGGCCGATCTTCACAATGGCATCCTTGGGCTGCCCATTATCATCCTGCCCTGAATAAAACTGACTGTCCATGGCAAAAAAGTATGTGGCCATGTTCAGAAGGAGGGCATAGGGTTTGGCAGTTACAATATCCACTGTGTAATCATCTATGATGGCAACCCCCACAAAGGGCTCGACCAGGCCCTTGTAATCGACGCTTTTGCGCATCCTGTCAAAGGTCCACTTGACATCTTTGGCTGTAAAGGTATTGCCGCTGTGGAACTTGACACCCTGGCGAAGATAGAATCGCATTCTGTACTCATTTATCCGCTCCCATTTTGTGGCAAGGCGGGGCTCGAATGTCATCTCTTTGGTCCATCTTACAAGGGGATCGAAACACCAGTGGGAGAGCTGAAGCATACCCCCCGAGAGCTGTACATGGATGTCCAGGGAGACCGGATCGGCATCCAGGGCCACGGTCATTGTCTTAGCTCCGACAGCAGTATTAATGGTCAGGACTGTAAAAACGGCGAGAACCAGCAAAACAAGTTTTTTCATTCTTCCTCCTTAAAAAATTATAGATAATAAACAATTATGGCCGTACGGCCACATGACAAAAAAATAATACATGTAATGATGTAGAGACGTAATGCATTGCGTCTCTACCGTTGATGGTCAAAAAATGGGCAATCGAAAATGTCAGATTTTGACACCCCAGGCCAAGTTATTTAGTGTCCATTCCTTAAGGTTCTATGCCGATTATAATGAGCGGCACAGAAGGCACCCCTCTACCCTGCCTAATGACATTGTAAAGTTCCCCTTCATAATAGGCAACGCCTGAACTCATTTGTGCCTGAAGCGATTTCATAGGTAAAATTTCAATTCCTACATCTATCTTATCGCCAACATAAAAGGCAAGATGTTTCACAAAAAGGTCATAAGCGACAAAAGAATATTTCCCAAACTGTACTTCAATTGCGACTCGGTCTTTTACAAAATCCGTTTGATTGTAGCTAAAGATAGGAGTGTCACCTCCCTCTTCAATTTCTTTTTTCTGTTCATCTGGAGGCATCGTTAAAGTTTTTCTAATGATTTTTTCATTTTTTGTCACCCAGTAGCTAACTCTGCTTTCGCTCCATTTTAAAAATTCCAGTTTTGCTTTAAATAACCTATTCATATCTATCGGACTATAAAGCAACTTTCCTTTCATTGTCTTCTCTCTGGAAATTTTGGTCTTACATCCATCACCGTCTATCTCCATAATGACGTTTTGAACCTCACTCCAAAGTTCCGGTTTGTGGACAAGCAAAAACTCAAGTCCATTCAAATGAGAATATGTTTCAGCTATTTTCATTTTTGTATTATTCTCTTTTATCGAACAGATCAGCCTGTGCCGGATAATCTTCTTTATGCTTCTCCCAGGGAGCCGTAATCAATTTATTTCCGGCTGCATTAGGATCGTATTTAGGTTTATTCATAGGACGAACTTGAAGAGTACCCGCAATAGCCTCCTGTATTCTCGTTTTAGCAATATTGACATACTTTATTTCTGTCTCAGCACCTGCACCTCGCCTTTTGTGCCTGATAGCAGCAACGATTGAAGTTCCGGTTCCCAGAAAGGGATCCAAAACCCAATCATCTTCATTGGTCATGGAGAGAACCAGTCTTTCAATCAGGCCTACAGGAAATTGACAAGGATGATCAGTCTTTTCAACATGATTACTTTTAACATTTGGAATATCCCAGACATCTCCTGGATTTTTCCCGAGAGGATTGCAGGAATACTGCCCTGCTTTGGGACCCTTAAAATATTTTTTACCTGGATATTTTTGGGGGACTCTAACAGGATCAAGGTTAAAGAGATAATGTTTAGTTTTTCGAGTAAACCACATGACTGACTCATATCTTCCAGAAAATCTTTTGGAACAATGCAGTCCATGCTCAAAATGCCAAATTATGCGATTCCTTAAAACAAGATCAAGGCCTGTGAAAACAGGGTACAAAACAACATCTAACGGAACTATAGAGCCATTGTCAACATAATTTCCAACCTGCCAGCAGATACTGCCGTTATCTTTCAAAACTCGATCACATTGACTTATAATATATTTTTGCTGTTCTAAATATTTCTCTAATTTCATTTTTTTTTCATATTCTTTTCCAATGTTATAAGGCGGTGACGTTACTATTAACTGAATGCTTTTATCTGGAATCCGGCTGAGGAAATCCATGCAGCTTCCGTGATAAAGGACAATCTTTTCATCATCCCCATATGAATTCGATATATTTATATCATTTATAAACATAACCTGTGTCCATCATGGTTTACAGAACGGAGCAACCATGGCCTGTTTGATCTCAATATCCCTCCAGACATCTCCTGTAACATAGGGCTCTTTTTCCAGCCACTCTTTTTTTAGATCGTCAATGGACTCAAAATCACAGACAATCATGGAGCCGCACATCTTTCCACTTTCATTCAAAATTGCAGCGGCATAGAGCCACTTCCCCCTACTGTGCATCTCCGAAGCCATTTTAAGATGCTCCTCTCTTACATTCATCCTTCTCTCAAGTGCCTTCTCATCTGTGCCATCATATGCCAAAACTATGAACTGCATGGCTCTCTCCTTAAAAAAATAGTGGTGTACATACTGGTCATTATGCCATGTTCATGCAAAATGCCATGTTCATGCAAATGTTGCTATATGCAGATGTATATCTGCACATTTTTTTCCGGAAAAATCAATACGGAAACTGCTGTGGTTTAAGATAGTCAAAGGGGCCTGAGCCGGCAAACCTTGTGCGGAAAGCAAAAACAGCCATACGATAACAAAAAAAAAGGGGAATCGCAAAAAAAAACAGAAAAAATAAAAATTATTATTGACTATCCTGCTTTATAGTGTAATGAATACACATTCATTTTTAATAATATCGTTTAAAGAGGCTGAACATGGTTAAGAATACTGGAAACATAGATTACCATGACCCAATTCAGTCCATATATATAAAGAGCGTTTCCGCTTTTCAAAACCTTCAAAAGTGCATTATCATTAAGACTGTCCCGGTGCATGGAAAGAAAAATATTGAGTGAGGAATAATTCACTGCCACAAAAAGAAGAGAATACCATTATTACCCTGACGTTCCAGTGATCATATTACCCAGACGTTCCAGTGATCATTATTGCCCTGACGTTTTGGTGATCAATTATCAGTATGTTAATCATATATCCCAATCAGTTTTATTATGTCCCAATTTTTCTATTATTAACTGTTTTTACCAAGAGAGGTTTTCAAATGGCACAATTTATTTCCGACAGAAGAGAGATTGATTTTTTGCTCCATGAGGTACTGGATGCAGAGTCCCTTTCCAAAAAACATGAACCCTTTGCAGAGTTCAACAGAAAAACCATTGATCTAATTGTCTCAGAAGCCAGAAATCTTGCGGTCAAAGAGATTCTCCCCACCCAGAAGGAGGGAGATCAGCAGGGATGTACCCTTGAAAACGGCAAGGTTACTGTACCGGAGTCCTTTAAGAGGGTTTTCCAGATATTCAATGAGGGCGAATGGCTCGCCATGACCGAAGATCCCGAGTGGGGAGGCCAGGGCATGCCGAGAACAGTTACATCTCCAGCCATGGAGTACTTTAACGGTGCAAACTATCCTTTTATGATGTATCCGGGGCTTACCCACGGAGCAGGCAAACTCATCCACGAATTCGGCACCGACGAGCAAAAGAGGCTTTTCCTTAAAAACATGTATTCCGGCAAATGGGCAGGCACAATGCTGCTCACGGAACCTGGAGCGGGCTCGGATGTGGGTGCCCTTACCACCAGTGCAAAAAAGAACGATGACGGAACCTACTCCATAACCGGCGAGAAGATATTTATCTCCGGCGGTGAGCATGACCTGACAGAAAACATTGTCCATCCGGTACTGGCAAGGATTGAAGGTGCCCCCGAAGGAACAAAGGGAATATCCCTCTTTCTGGTGCCCAAGTTCAGGGTTAATGACGATGGCACCCTCGGTGAGTTCAACGATGTGGTCTGTACAGGCATTGAACACAAAATGGGCATCCATGGCAACAGCACATGCTCCCTGGCCCTTGGTAGCAATGGAAACTGCATCGGCACCCTTCTCGGAGAAGAGAACAAGGGAATGAAGGCCATGTTCCTCATGATGAACGAAGCCAGACTTCTCGTTGGATACCAGGGCTTCTCCTGTGCCACTGCATCATATCAGTATGCCATCAACTACGCCAAACAGCGTGTCCAGGGCAAAAATCTCCTTGACATGATGAACCCCGAAGCCAAAGCCGTCACCATCATCAATCATCCAGATGTAAGACGTCAGCTTATGAAAATGAAGGTCTTTGTGGAGGGAATGAGAAGCATTCTATACTATGTCAACTACTGTGCCGACATGGCGGTTGTTGCTGAAACCGAGGAGGAGAGGGCAAAATACCAGGGACTCGTGGAAGTTCTCACCCCCATATCCAAGGGATATGTCACCGACCGCTCCTTTGAGGTATGCAGCCAGGGAATGCAGGTCTATGGCGGTTACGGTTTCATTGAGGAGTATCCCATGGCCCAGCTTCTGAGAGACTGCCGTATCACCATGATTTATGAAGGTACAAACGGCATCCAGGCCATGGATCTTCTTGGAAGAAAGCTTGGCATGAACAAGGGAAAACCGGTCATGGATCTTTTCGGAGAGATGCAGAAGACCCTGGCCCGGGCCAAAAAGATAGAGTCCCTTACCCCCTATACTGAAAAAATTGAAAAGGCCTTCAATAAACTTGGAGAAGTGGCCCTTCACATGGGTCAGACTGCCATGTCGGAAAAGGTACTCAATGCCTTTGCCAACGCCCACCCCTTCCAGGATGCCACCGGCGATGTAATTCTGGCATGGATGCTCCTCTGGAGAGGAACCATTGCTGCCGAGAGTCTTGAGAAAGCCAAAAAGAAAGACAAGCCATTCTATGAAGGTCTCCTTAAATCTCTCCAGTTTTTTGTGGAGACCCATCTTCCCATAACCATGGGCAATCTCATTGCTGTAAAAAATACAAGCGGCGCAGCCATTGAGATTGACGATGCATCCTTTGCAGGATAAAAAAAGGCTGAAGTGATGCATGGGATAATGTCTGTAAAACAAGCCATGCCAATCTCTTAAGGAATCGGCACTGAATAACTTGCCCTTTTACCTCACCCCCTGGCCCCCTCTCCATGAATAGAGAGGGGGTTGTGGGGTTTAAAAAGAGTATCTTCCCTCCCAGACCCACACCAACGGACCACACATCCAATTCAGGTTTAGAAAGAGTATCTTTCCTCCCAGACCCTGGATTTACACTAACCCAAGAGAGCATCTTTTTAAGTTGAAACATATCATCTTTCAAGGATGGATGGTAAAAAAATATTTTTATGTTGACCACATAAAAATTGTTTGTTATGGGAACTTTCATAGTGTGCAAGATACTTTTATCACATCCTTAGTTCAAGAATATTGTTGTTTTGACATCGGCATGGCCCATAAGCTCCTGAACCACCCGGATGTTCACTCCGTTTTCAAGCAGGTGGATACACTCCATGAGGCCAAGCGCCGCCCACAGCCTTCGGCCGAGCCGCTCCCGTTCACGGCATCCCCCTCGACCGCAATGTTGTACAACATTTCAACCATATCTTACGCTGTTATCAATATCCCATCCCGCCGTGCTGTTTCAATAATCGTACTCTCGTCATCATTTTTCCAACGATTGACACCAACCGGAATGGGTTCTATTCTGCTATCTGTTCGGGCAGCGGTGCGCCATAGCACGTTGATGTCTTCCCGACTATATGATTCATCATACAAGGATGAGATGACCAGCAAATCGATGTCACTCCACTTGTGTGGCTCATTCCGTGCGTGAGAACCGAACATAATACCGAATTTGACCGGGATGCCTGCTTTTAAAAGTTCCTTCAGATATTGCTTA
>JADGBO010000057.1:12818-16478 GCA_015231465.1 Desulfamplus sp. | reverse complement strand
TCTATGATACTCCTGGGAAGTTTGTCGAATTCATCTATGAAGAGAATGACCGGACGTTTAAAGTAGCGGCCCTTGACAAAGAGATTGGTCCAGTCATCCCAATTTTGAATCCTGGGAATCTCCAGACCAAAACATATATTAAAAACATTGGTCAATTGCCGGAAAATTGCCTCATCGGAATCCCCTTCCCTTAGAATCACCCGCTGGACCGACATTTTGCCGGTGATGAAGGTGTCCGGGCGGCTCTTATCAATGGCCCCGGCCACCTGGTGCATCAGCCAGGTCTTCCCTGTCTGGCGGGGGGCCCAGATGGTGAAGTAGTGGCCGCCCTTTTCCGGTGTTCCAATCTCTTGCCCTGTGGGGTTCCCGGTCGGTTTTTCGGCGGTTTTTCCGATCAGTTGATTCATGCAATACTTAACCAGATCGTTTCTTTCCACACAAAAATGTTCCTGGTGATTCACAGGACCGTAGGAACTGAAATGTCGCATGGGTCATCTCCTTTCCGGCAATGTATGGTCTCCGTCTTCCGGGAAAAAACGGTGAAATACACGGCAGGTTTTACACAGGGCAATCTTTGTTTTCCAGTCATTCAAAGGTTTTCCGCTGCATATTGTACCGTTAATGAACCAGCAGATATCTCCGCAGTTAAACTCCCATGCAGGACATTTTTCACGGAGATGCTCCGGGCAGTCCATAATATCCCAGCATGTCCGGGCAGAGCCATCAAGATTCCTGAATCTTGATAGAATAAACAGAAGCTGCCGTTCCACATGGTGGGGAATAGTTCGCCAACCTTGCTCGTAGCTGTGAATGGCTTTCAGGGATGTGCCGAGAATTTGGGCCATCTCCTTCTGGGTTTTACCAAATGCAGCACGTATTTTTTTAAAATCTGCACTTTTCATCTGTTCCTTAATGTCCCACAAATATTAAAGATGTCTTTTTTTGTAGCTGTTCTCGATGTGATTTATGAGCAGGGAGCAGGAGAAACAGACAATGAAGTAGATGGTCAAAATGGTGATCCATATTTCAAATGTGAGAAATGTCCCTGCCATAAGCTCCATACCCTGGAACGTCAAATCCGGAATGGAAATAACCGACAAAACGGCTGAATCTTTTATGGTGGAGATAAGCTGGCCGCCAAGGGCCGGCACCACGGTTCTGAATCCCTGGGGTAAAATTACATGTCTCATCTGCTGGATATATGTGAAACCCAGGGCCGAGGATGCTTCCCATTGACCTTTATCTATTCCTTCAATGCCTGCCCGGACTATTTCCGTGATGTAGGCCCCTTCATAGACCGCCAGGGAGACGGCCCCTGCCATGAAAAGGGGAAAATCCGATGCCGGTCCCGTAATGAGCAGGATCAAGCTTTTAAGGGGGCCGTCATTCATATCTCCGAGGGCATCCATCTCCATCCCGGGGAAGAGGCTGTCGGCAATGAAATAGTATGAGATTAAAATCCATACAAGGACAGGAATATTTCTTATAATGGCCACATAGATAATTGCCACTCTTCTTAAAAAAGGATTTTTTCCGGTTTTCGCCAGGGCCATGAGGATACCTATGACCATGGCCATGATGCCGGTCCATAAACTCAGCCTCAATGTGGTAATAAGTCCGGACATGATAATGCCCGGCACCCATTGGCCCCTCTCCTGATCAAATCGAAGCATGTACTGGGGTATAACTTTCCAGTTCCACTGGTAGTCAAGGACGATGGTTATATGCCAGACTGTGAGAGTGAAGAGAGTCCCGGCCAGACCAAGTATTAAGATATCCACCGGGGTAACCCTGCCGGGGCCAGGCCATTTTACCTTTGTAAGGGCAATCCTGGATTCCTGGCCTTTTATCCCATCGGTTTTGCGGTTCACTTAATCAGGCTTTCCCACTCTGTTGTTTCAAACCAGTACTCTTTTCTCTCCTGGAGCCACCCTTCGGCATCCACATATCTTATCCAGTTGTCCAAAAAATTGAGGGTGTCAAAATCATTTTTTCTGACCGCAAATCCAATGGGTTCTTTTGTAAATGTCCCGGACAGGGGGAGAAAAAGTTTATCAGGGTGCCTGATGGTCTGAAAGGCAGGGGTGGGAGCCGAGCCCACCACGGCATGGGCACGTCCATTGATGACTTCCTGGTAAGCCTGGGTTTCGTCATCAAACATCCTTGTCTCGGCAAGGGGAAGATATTTACGGACGGCAGATACTGCGGTGGAGCCCAGCCTCACCGCGATCACAACATCCTTATGGTTAAAATCCTCCAGTGAATCGAATCCCCCGGCAAGGGACTTGGATGCCGTCATGGACATGCCTGTATAATCGTAGGGGATGGAGAAGTTCACTTTGAGATTTCTGGAGGGAAGGATGCCCATGCCTCCTATGACCACATCAAATTTTCCCATTAGAAGGGCAGGGATGATACCCGACCATTTTGTGGGGACAAATTCCACTTTCACCCCCATATCAGCGGCAAGGCGGGTTGCCACATCTATTTCAAAGCCGATGAGTCTGCCTGTTTTATCCTGCATTGCCCAGGGTACAAAGGTTGACATGCCCACCTTGAGAACACCCCGTTTAAGGGCCTGCTCAATGGTACTCTCCTTTTCCGAGGCCCCGGCAATGCCCGCCGGGTAAGGCACCAAAAGGGCTGCGGCTGCAAAAAACATAACAAGCATGAAGTATTGAAGGTTTAGTTGTCTTATCTTTGTTTCTCTTGTTGTCCTGAAAATGTCCATATGATTTTCAGGGCCGGGTGGGACCGGAATAGGGTCATTAAGGTTTGCATGGCCGGGTGGGGCCGGAATAGGGTCATTAAGGTTTGCATGGTTTTCTGTTATAGCTGTTTTCATGTTTTGGTTCCTCCTGTCAGTTTTTATAACGATTTGAAAATTTTTTTTCAAGCAGATGGGTTATAATTGACAACCCGGATGTCAATATGATGTAGATGGCCGCCACGGTGAGCCACACTTCAAACACCATATAGGTTTCTGCAATTATTATCTGGCCCTCCATGGTCAGGTCGTAAAGGGCTATGGTGCTTACAAGTGCCGAGTCCTTTACCAGGGAGATCATCTGTCCGGCCAGGGGCGGAATGATTACAGGCACTGCCTGGGGCAGGACAATGTGACGGTATATCAGAAATTTTCCAAGACCTATGGACTCGGCAGCCTCCCATTGATGGGAAGAGACGTTTACAATCCCTGCCCGGATGATCTCCGAGGCATAGGCTCCCTCAAAAAGGCTCAGGGCAATTACCGCTGCGGTAAATCTGTCAAATCCCACTGCCGGAGCAATGACAAAATAGATGAAAAATATCTGGACAATGAGGGGAGTGTTGCGGACAAGCTCAAGATATACCCGGGCAAGTGCCATAAGGGAAAAGGATGAGGAGAGTCTGCAAAGTGCAGTGACAAGTCCTATCAAACAGGATGCAAACAGGCTCACGGATGATATGGCAAGGGTTGTTCCAAGGCCCTTTAGAAGGGAACCCCAAACAAAGAAACCGGATTCATCGAAAAAACCAAGATATGGAGGAATCCTGTACCATTGCCAGTTGTAATTGGATTGTGCGGCAGCACCGGAAAAAAACCAGGCCGCTAAAGCAGCCATTAGAGCAATTTGAAGTAAGGGAACCATAAGAGAAAGGCATTTTATATGAAAGTCA
>JADGBO010000057.1:0-12720 GCA_015231465.1 Desulfamplus sp. | reverse complement strand
CTTACCGCTCAAGGCTCTCACTACTTTCATATTTCGATTGTGGCGGTAATGCCGTCATGTTGGTTATGGAATAAGATGTTTTTCCCCCGGTGATTCATAAATACCTCCTCAAGGAAACCCCTACGGTCACGAAGTGCTTAAGGGTAGTTGACAAATCTTCGGCAAGAAAATCACTATCCCTCGCAGGGTAGTGGAGGAATTACCGTCCCTCCTTTTGTTCATATTGATAATTTCCTTATTGTTTCAGGCTCTCCTTACCTTGATTCCCTGTTCATGGAGATGTTCCTTTATAAGGGATATGGTATAGGTTCCGTAGTGTACCATGGAGGCAATGAGTGCGGCATCGGCTCTGCCTTCTATCAGTACATCTGAGATATGCCCCGGGGTACCTGCCCCTCCGGATGCAATTACCGGAATATTGACGTTTTCCGAAACAAGGCGGGTCAGGTTCAGCTCGTAGCCCGTTTTTGTTCCATCGGCATCTATGGAGTTGAGGCATATCTCTCCTGCCCCAAGTTCCTGGCCTCTCAATGCCCACTCCAGGGCATCCATTCCCATATAGGTTCGTCCCCCATTGATAACGATCTCGTAGCCCGAGGGTATCCCAGGTTTATTTCCCACATGTTTCACATCCATGCCCAGTACCACGCATTGGCTTCCAAAGGCCTTTGCCCCCTGGGAGATGATGTCCGGATTTTTAACCGCAGCGGAGTTGACACTCACCTTTTCAGCTCCGGCGAGAAGCACCGTCCGCATGTCCTGGAGGGTACGGATTCCACCGCCCACCGAAAAGGGTATGAATATGGTCTCAGCAACTCTTTTGACCACATCTATCATGATATCTCTTCTTTCGTGGGAGGCTGTAATATCATAGAATACCAGTTCATCCGCACCGGCTTCATAGTAAAATTTGGCCATCTCCACAGGATCGCCTATATCCACATTGTTTTCGAACTTGATACCTTTGGTGGTTCTTCCCTCCCTCACATCTAAGCAGGGAATGATTCTCTTGCTCAGCATTGCTCTATGGCTCCCATACGCAAAAATTCTTCAATATCAAAAGACCTGGTCTGCCACTCTTCTCCAGGTGAAACTGGGTGGCAAAGAGGTTGTCCCTGCCCACGGCCGAAGCAAATTCCACACCGTACAAGGTCGTACCGAAAATGTTTTCCGGTGCGGCAGGTTCCGGAAAGTAGCTGTGGACAAAGTAGAACTCATCCGTTGGTCCTATTCCGTCAAGAAGTCTGTGTTCCGTTTTGGGGGAAAAACCGTTCCAGCCCATATGGGGAACCTTGAGCCGTTGTCCGAAATGGTCCTTCATCTTCCCGGAAAACATGCGGGCATATCCCGGGATGAGTCCAAGACAGACGGCACTGTTCTCATCGCTTCTCTCCATGACGATCTGGCAGCCGACACATATGCCGAGCATGGGGTTACCTTTTTTGAAGACCTCCTCCATGGCCTGGTCAATACCCCGGGCCCTCATCACCTCCATGGCCGACCCGGCTGCTCCCACCCCGGGAAAAATTATCCGATCTCCCCGTGCAATCCTGTCGGGATCATCCGTAATCAGCGATTCATACCCCAAATGCGAGACAGCCCTTTGTACGCTGGTGAGATTTCCGGCACCATAATCAACTATTGAAATCATACTCTTTTGCCTCACTCCAGTAATCAACTATTGAAATCATGCTCTTTTGCCTCACTACCAGTAATCAACTATTGAAATCATGCTCTTTTGCCTCACTCCACAACTGTTCCAGTTCCTGCCTGGGCACATCCTTCAATGAGCATCCTCTCCTGCCCAGGGCCGCCTCCATGTATTTGAAACGCCTCTCAAACTTTCCTGTGGCACCGGCCAGGGCCGCCTCGGGGTGTATCCCGGCTGTTCGGGCTACATTGGCAAGGGTGAAAAGAACATCCCCCAGTTCCATGGCCGCTTCTTCCCGGGTTCCATTTTCCATGGCCCTGGAAAACTCATTCCACTCTTCCGAGGCCTTTGCCATGACCTCATGTATATCCTTCCAGTCAAATCCTGCCCTCACAGCCCTTTCGGATATTTTGCATGCCCTCATAAGGGCAGGCATGGTCCGGGGGACCGAATCAAGAATTGAGAGATTACACTCCTTGCCGGACTTTTTTTTCTCCTCTTTTTTTATGCCTTCCCATCGGTTCCAAAGTTCCTCTTCGTTTTTTACACTTGTGTCGGCATAAACATGGGGGTGACGGCGGATCATCTTGGCAGCACTCATTTCCAAGACCCGATCCAGATCAAAGGCTCCCCGTTCCCTGTATATTTCGGCTATAAACACAAGCTGGAACAGGACATCTCCCAGCTCGTCGCAAATTTCCCCCGGGTCATCGTCCTCAATTGCCCCGAGAAGCTCATAAACCTCTTCGGCCAGGCATTTCCACATGGATATGGGGGTCTGTTTGCGGTCCCAGGGACAGCCGTCATCACCCCTGAGGGTACCAACAATCCGGGCCAGGCGTTTCAGCCCGTCTTTTTCTTGATTTCCTGAATCGAACTCTTCTGCTCCTCCCAAAACGTTTTTATCCTTTCATATTTTATCTTGAACTGCCCCTTGAGTTCCCTGGACGCAAAAACAGCGGCCATCTCGGAAAAATGGGCAACATAGGGGGCGAGACGGGATGTGCCCATGAGACCTGTACCGTTGGGTATCAGAGCCGTAAGCATTATAAACACCACAGAGACAAACAGGAAGCCTTTAAGGGTTCCGAAAAGGGTTCCGCAGAGGCGATCCACCCAGCCGAGAAAAGCCACTTTTAAAAAAATTCGGATAAGATGGGCTGCAAGGGAGACCAGGGAAAAAACCGTGCAGAATATGAGAAAAAAAGCGAGTATATTTGCATAGCTTCCCACATTGATCCATTTTGCAAGGTAGTTGCCCAGCATGGCATAGTATGTATGTGCCCCGTAATAACCGGCCACTACACCTACTATGGAAGATATCTCTTTTACAAATCCCCTGAAATACCCCCGGATCAGACAAAATGAGATTACAATGACAATGAATATGTCAAAACCATTCAAAGGAACCCCCAGGGCCTGCCCACGGGCAGGTATATTTTTTTATAGTGCAATATTGTAACATATCCATTCTTAAGGGCAACCTAAATAAGGGCAGCTCAAATACCAAATAAGGGCAGCCCAAATACCAAATAAGGGCAGCTCAAATACCAAATAAGGGCAGCCGCAAGGGACAGCCCCTACGGACTTTCATAAATACCTCCTCAAGGAAACCCCTACTGTCACGAAGTGCCGTAGGGGTAGTTGACATAAAAACCCATGGCATTGAAAGAGCAATGGTTGTGCATAATTATCAGCTACCTCTCTTTTCAGTCAAGTTTTTATTGACCTTTAAGGCAATAGAGTGCAGTCTATTTAAAGATGCAAGGGAACATACAAGGGAACATATAGCTTTCCAGATAATGAAATTGGCAACCGTACTGTAGGGGCAGTCCCTTGCGGCTGCCCTTAAGAATGGATTTGCTGAAATATTTTTCTGAAAGTCTATACAAGGGAACATACAGGGAAAATGAAAGAGGAGCATGAAAGAGATCGCCTTTGACAATGCCGGAATGGCAAGAGATCTGTTTGGTCATCATAACTCCAACCTGACACGGATAGCAGAGGCCACCGGAGTGAAAATAGACAGCAGGGGCACATCCCTTCTGATCAAGGGGGCACCCGAAAATATCCTCATAGCCGAAAGGATGCTCCATCAGCTTTATGACCTCATCAAGGTCAACTTTTCCATTCATCCGGCGGACATAGATTCCGCAGCCCTTGCCCTTAAAAAGGACACATCATGCAATCTTAAAACCATTTTTCTGGACACCATATTTACAACCCACAAGAAAAAAAATATATCCCCTCGAAATCCCTCCCAGAAACTTTATGTGGATGCCGCAAGAAAGCATGACATGGTGTTTGCCGTAGGGCCAGCGGGTACAGGTAAGACATACCTTGCCATGGCCCTTGCCGTAGCTGCCCTTACCAGGGGAGAGGTCAGCCGGATAATACTTACACGGCCTGCTGTGGAAGCAGGTGAAGCACTGGGATTCCTGCCCGGTGATCTGGCGGACAAGATAAACCCCTACCTCAGACCCCTCCATGACGCTCTCCATGACATGCTCTCCTTTGACAAGGCAAGGCTTCTTATAGAAAGCGGAACCATCGAGATCGCACCCCTTGCATTCATGCGGGGGAGAACCCTGAACAATGCATTCATAATCCTTGATGAGGCCCAGAACACCACTTCCGAACAGATGAAAATGTTCCTGACGAGGATAGGTTTCCACTCCCGGGCATTGATAACCGGAGATATAACCCAGACAGATCTCCCTGCCGGAAAGATATCCGGTCTTGTTGAAGCGGAAAAGATATTGAAAAATATTGAAGGACTGAAATTTATCTATTTTACGAAAAATGATGTAGTCAGACACCGCCTTGTTTCAAAGATAATTGATGCCTATGACAATGCCCGAACCGAAAATTTTTAATGCCCTGGGAGTTGTCAGCTTTGTGGGAATCAGAAAGGCGGGGGACAGGATGATTTTTTTGGAAAACAGGCATCCTGCCCCAATCAAATCACCCAAGACAATTCAGGTAGAAAGATATGAAATCAGGTAAAAATATCAAAACCCTTAATATCAAACCCCTTGCCCCTATCCTGCATGACCGGCAACTTGTCCCATGGCTCTTGCTTGTTTCCATAACCCTTACGGTAAGCTTGCTTCTATATCCCTATGAAGGAAAGGAGCGCTATCATTACGAACAGGGGGATATTGCCGAGCGGGACATAAAAGCACCCAGGGATTTTTTCATAGAGGACCAGGAGGCAACCCTGGACAACAGAAAAAAGATCGGGGGCAACATACATATTGTTTATGATTATGATCCCGACATGTATCAGACCATTTCAGATAAAATTGATCAGGCCTTTGCCATACCCCGTAAACTCTACAACACAGATCCCCAGTCGCCGGAAAAGACCCCTCCCTCACTGGATACGGTAATGGCTGTGCGGGAAAAATTTGAAGCTCTTCTCGGCATACCCGTAAGTAAAGGTGCCTTCGACATTCTGTACAGGTATAATTTCGATAAGGAAATTTCCGACAAGATTAAAAACATTCTTATGGAAGTTTTTAAAAACGGTGTGGTTGCTAATAAAGAGCTTCTGCTTAAAGAGGATGGAAAAGGCATAATACTTAGAACCATTGGTTCATCCACGGAAAAGATGGTTGAAAATCTAAAGGTCTTTTACGGCCCTGATCAGTCAAAATCAATGGTAAGGACAATAGGGGACCCCCTGCTGAAGGGAATCAACTACAACCTGAGCAACCTTATTGTGGATATGTGCCAGCAGATGATCCGGCCCAATATCACCATAAACCGCAATGAAACGGAAAAACGCATCAAAGAGGCCGAAGACCAGGTAAAACCGGTACTATACAAAATTAAACAGGGCGAGATGATTCTGCGGGAAGGGGAGCGGGTGGATGTGCCAGGAATTGTGAAACTCAATGCCCTGACAAGCCAGATCAACGAAAAGAATCTCCTTATGACAAGGCTTGGCGTGGGTGCCGTGATACTGCTGTCCATTGTTGTCATCTACCTGGCGTTTCTCAGGCAGCATAAGATCATGGAAAAATACCACAATAAAAATATTCTTTTCCTCTCCCTGATGCTTATAATTTTTTTGATAATAGCAAGAATGGGGACCCCCACGCCAGGGAATTCCGCTTTTTTGCCCCTTTCCATTGGGTCTGAATATATATATCTGGTACTTCCCATTGCTGCAGGGGCCATGACGGTGGCCATGTTCCTTGGATTTGAAGTGGCCATGTGCTTTTCCCTGATCCTTTCGCTGATTTCGGCCATAATACTTGGCAACCGCATTGAAGTTTTTCTCTTCTTTTTCCTTGGAAGCATAGCCGGAACCTTTTGGATGAAGGACTGCCGGGAGAGAAAAATATTCATTACAGCAGGTCTCAGACTTGGCCTTTTCAATGCGGTTGCCGCATTGGGTCTTACAATCTATTCAGCCCAGCCCCAGCTTGAAATGACCCTGCTGATCAAAAACATATCCCTTGCGGCACTGGGGGGGATCATATCCGGAATCATAACGGCAGGTTTGACACCGGTGGCTGAACTCCTTTTCTCATACACAACCGACATAAAATTCCTGGAACTTTCCAACCTGGATCAACCCATAATGAGAAGACTCATGATTGAGGCTCCAGGAACCTATAATCACAGCGTCATTGTTGCCAATCTTGCAGAAGCAGCAGCATCGGCCATAGGAGTCAGCGTCCTTAAAACAAAAGTTTGTGCCTTTTACCATGACATCGGGAAAATTGACAAACCCCACTATTTCATCGAAAATCAGACCGATGGAAAGAACCGCCACGACAAGATATCCCCGTCCATGTCCGCCCTGGTGCTGATCCAGCACACCAAAAAAGGCGTTGAGTACGCCAGGGAGTACAAACTGGGCCAGGATATCATTGATACCATCCAGCAGCACCATGGAACCAGCCTGATTCGATACTTCTATAACAAAAGCGTAAAAATCCATGGTGAGGACGCTGTAAAAGAGAGTGATTTCAGATACCCGGGCCCCAAACCCCAGACCAGGGAGGCTGGCATTGTCATGCTTGCAGACGTTGTCGAGGCTGCCCTGAGAACCCTTGATCGGCCCACATCCGCCCGGATACAGGGCAGGGTCAAGGATCTTATAAACGCCATCTTTGCCGATGGTCAGCTTGAGGAGTGCGAACTGACCCTGAAGGATCTCCATCACATTGCAAAGAGTTTCAACAAGATTCTCACCGGACTCTATCACCACAGAATTGAGTATGAAAACAAACCCCAGGAAACCAAAAAAGAGAAAATCGGAAAATCGGAAAATCAGGATCCGGAACAGCCAAAGGTCCGTCAGGATAGACCTTCCCAGGACAAAACGGCAAATCCGGCAAATCTTAAACGCCTTGGGATATGATACCCATGAACTTTCACTGCTCATAACCGACGATGCCGGTATCCAGGAGTTGAACAGTTCATACAGGGGAATCGATGCTCCCACCAATGTACTCTCATTCCCAATGCTTGGGGGGGAGTTTCCCGACATGGGAGGCAAGGTTCTTGGGGATATTGTGGTTTCCGCTTCCACTGCCCTGCAAGAAGCCCTTGAAGCCGG
Source organism: Desulfamplus sp. (assembly GCA_015231465.1). Classification (GTDB taxonomy): domain Bacteria; phylum Desulfobacterota; class Desulfobacteria; order Desulfobacterales; family Desulfobacteraceae; genus Desulfamplus. The sequence goes on along the minus strand of JADGBO010000057.1, from coordinate 5,494 downwards.
TATCTCCATAGAGGAACGCATATCCCAGCTTCTTGTCCATGGGATACTCCATCTTGTGGGTTATGATCACGAATCAGGATACGAAGATGAAGAGGCCATGATCCAGAAGAGCCTTGAACTTCTAAGGCTCATAGAGCCGGATAACACACTGGACTATTTCTGAAATTTTAACGGAGACAAGTTATGAGCATTCCAAGGGAAAAAATTGAACATGAGATATCCTGGTTTAATGGAGAGGTGCAAAAATTTAAAGACCTTTTTATTACTTGGCTTCGAGAATTAGGCCATAAAGTTGAGATATTCGAAGAAAATTTGGAAAAAGTAGAAGAATTGAGTGGGCCATATAAGACAAAACAATATAATCTTCAAATTGACGGAGAACTCAACCTTTTGCTTAGGCCATATGCCATATGGCTGATTGGTGCCAAAGGTCGTATTGACGTTACAGGGCCATCCGGCTCTGAAAAATTTGTTTTCCTCACCGTAGGTGTTCCAGGAATAATTAACGAAATTAAGGATTCAAATGGTGCTGTTATCAAGCAAAGTAGTCGTCAATTTTTCAAGAATGTAGATGAAACAAATTGGTATTGGTATGATGATAGCTCCTACAGGAGAGTGAGCAAGTTCTCTAAAGAAATTATTGAACCTTTGTTGGAGAGGCTTCAATGAATGAAAATATCATCAAAGAAGTTTTTTCTGTTTATGAAGTCTTAAAAGACTCTGTGAAGGTTGCTCGAAGATCTATAAACAAAGAGATGTTTACTTTACACAATAGGACAATTTTTTGGGCGGAACAAAAGGAGTTAATACTTGGCAAATTAACAGATACTGAAGAAGAGCTTGATGACATAATGGTTCTTTCTCTCTTCGCCTCTTTTGAGAGGGAATTACGCGTCTTCATTCAGAATATTATTAATGGGAGTATAAATACAAGAACGAAAACTCTTGAACGAATAATATCTCTCACTACCGATTCAATTGAAAGATGGACAATGAACGATATGGTTGAGGCATTTTCCGATATAGTAGATGGAGAACTCCGGGGAAGGGTTAAGCAAATCTACGAGTATCGAAACTGGATTGCACACGGTAAGAATCCAAATAGGCTTCCTTCAGCTCGAACCGATCCCAAAACAGTTAATATTTCTTTGGTTGATTTTATTCTTCAAGCGAAGCAAGCAACTTCAGCCTCAATCTAAATATCATGGTTATGAATGATAAATGCTTATAACTGATCACTGACTAAGGAAGCGTTAAAGGATATGACACAGACCATTATTGACTATATAACCGGAAAGGAGATACCCGACCAGGGGCCCGAGGGCAGCCGGCAGCTTTTTGAAAAATTTCTCGTCCAGGAGAGGGGCTACACTAAGACCGATGTTAAAGTGGATCATCCCATAACAGTGACATTTCAAGGTGCCCCCTACCACTCCCTTGTGGATATTGTGGTCTTTTGTCAAGGGAAACCCCTGATGGCGGTAAGATGCGTTGCCGGCTCCCTTGCCTCCTTTGAACGGGAGATTCTGGCAGCCGCAAGGCTTCTATATCCCGGGCAGATACCCTTTTCCGTCTCCACAGACGGGAAAGATGCCCTTGTCAGGGATGTGGTCTCGGGAAAGCTTTGGGGTACAGGTCTGGATGCTGTTTTTAACAAAGAAGAAGGGCTGAAAAGAGTTGAAAATTTTTCATATCCCCCTTTTCCGGAAAATAGAAAGGATCGGGAAATGATAATCTTCCGCTCCTACGACATTGAGAGGAGACACAATGACTGCACCAACACACACCATGACACCCAATGAATTAACACACGCCATGACACCCAATGAATTAACACACGCCATGACATCCAATGAATTAACACACACCATGACATCCAATGAATTGAATCCGGGCCGTCTGCTTGGGATTTCAGGTGCCTACTGGCAGACCTGTACACTCCATGCAGCAGTGAAACTTGATATTTTTTCCGCTGTGGGAGAGAGTCCGGTATCAATCCGGGAAATTGCCGAAAAAATTGATGCACCCCAAAGAAGTCTCTCCATGCTCCTTGATGCCCTTTGTGCCATGGAACTCCTTGAAAAAAATATTGAAGCAGACAGCCTTATATATTACAAAAACAGTTCCATTTCATCGAAATTTCTATGCAGAGACTCTCCTGAATACATAGGTTTCATGATAATGCATCATTATCACCTTGTGGAGTCATGGCATAGATTGGATGAATCCGTACTGGGGGGGAAGCCGGTACGTCCCAGGGCATCTTTCACCGATGAGGAAAAACGGGAAAGCTTTCTCATGGGCATGTTCAACATTGCCATGGCTTCGGCTCCGGGAATCGTTCCCGCCGTTGACCTGTCCAATAAAAAGATGCTTCTTGACCTGGGAGGGGGGCCTGGCACCTATGCCATCCAATTCTGCCTGCACAATCCCCATCTCAGTGCCGCTGTTTTTGACCTTCCAACCTCAAGACCCTTTGCCGAGAAAACCATAGCAAGGTTCAATCTGCAGGATAGAATAACCTTCCAGGCCGGAAATTTTCTGGAAAACGACATTGAAGGTTCCTTTGATGCGGTGTGGATTTCCCATATTCTCCATGGAGATTCACCCGAAGACTGCCGGAAGATAATTGACAGGGCCGCTTCGGTAATGATGCCCGGAGGCATGATCATAATCCATGATTTCATACTCAATAATGAAAAGGACTCTCCTCTGTTTCCGGCACTCTTCTCCCTGAACATGCTGCTGGCCACAGAAGGGGGACAGGCATACTCGGAAAAGGAGATTATGGATATGCTGGAAAAGGCGGGATTCATAAACCTTGGCCGCTCTTCCTACGTGGGTCCCACAGAATCAGGAATAATAACAGGGTACCTTCCGGCATGATTGGAAATCAGATATGGAAGCGTGAAAGCCCCGTAGGGGCAGATTCCATATCTGCTCCCCCCAAAAAACGGGCGTTTATTCTGCCCTCTCGAAAAAACGGGCGTTTATTCTGCCCTCTCGAAAAAACGGGCGTTTATTCTGCCCTCTCCAAAAAACGGGCGTTTATTCTGCCTTCTCCAAAAAACGGGCGTTTATTCTGCCTTCTCCAAAAACGGGCGGCTATGGAACCCGTCCCTATAATCTTGGTCGCAATGATTATCATGGCCAATTTTTTTTAAAAATTATGTAAAAAATAAGGAGTTGTCCATTGGAAAAAAATATAGCTCTTCTTCCGGGAGACGGAATCGGACCGGAAGTTATGAAGGAAGCGGTAAAAGTGCTTGATGCCGCCGCTGGCAAGTACGGCTTTTCACTCAAGTACCAGGAAGGGGATGTGGGAGGATGTGCCATTGACCGACACGGCACGGCACTTCCCCAGTCAACCCTGTCCCTCTGCGAAAAAAGCGATGCCATTCTATTTGGGTCGGTGGGGGGACCGCAATGGGAATCCCTGCCGCCGGAACAGCAGCCGGAAAGGGGTGCCTTGCTCCCCTTGAGAAAACATTTCGGCCTTTATTGCAATTTGAGGCCTGCCAGGGTATTCAAATCCCTTGCAAGTGCATCCCCGTTGAAACCTGAAATCGTCAAGGACGGTTTTGACATTCTATGCGTAAGGGAACTTACCGGGGGAATCTATTTTGGAACACCCAAGGGACGGGACGGCTCGGGACCCGAGGAGAGGGGGTATGACACCCTTGTATATACCCGATTCGAGATAGATCGCATTGCAAGGATGGCCTTTGAAGCTGCACGGAAAAGACGGGGCATTGTAACATCGGTTGACAAGGCCAATGTACTTTCGTCAATGGTACTCTGGCGTGAAGTTGTCATTGAAACCTCTATGGATTATCCTGACGTTAAACTGAATCATATATATGTTGACAATGCAGCCATGCAGCTTGTCAAGGACCCCCATCAGTTTGACGTTCTGCTGTGCGGAAACATGTTTGGAGATATACTATCGGATGAGTGTGCCATGATAACGGGTTCCATGGGCCTTTTGGCATCTGCCAGCCTTAACGGTGAGAATTTCGGTCTGTTCGAGCCGGCAGGTGGCTCTGCTCCGGATATTGCAGGCAAAGGCATTGCCAATCCCATTGCCCAGATACTCTCGGGTGCCATGATGCTCAAGTACAGCCTGGATATGGCCGAGGCAGCGGATGCGGTTGTGGATGCGGTCTCCGCTGTTCTCGACAAGGGAATATATACTGCGGATTTGACCGTTGACAAAAACAGGGCCGTCAATACCAAGGAGATGGGAGATGCCATTGCATCCATGCTCCAGGGCTGACCGGATATCCATGACAAGGATTGACAAGCATAGTAATTGGGTTTAATTAACTTACCCAAGCTCCCATGGCAAGCCTGTAACAGGTGGCTGGGGATGAGATGAATGGGCAAGTTATTAAAAATCAATTCCATAGTTAATTTTCCGCTTTACAATTTCCAGAAGCCTATCTTTAATTTCTTGTTTTTCTGCCCCCAAAAAATCAGGATTGAGGCATTGATTATTCAATGCCTCCACAGCATAGAAGATCACTATATCAAGTGAGTTAATACAGTGGGGGGCTAAAAACCCACTTCTTCACCGCCAACTGCAAGTCATAAAAAAATATTTTAAGGAGATAACCATGAATGAATTGAGATTCAGACCGGTCATGAAAACCCTGGATGATGAACAGATAAGTACACTCCACGAGGCTGTTCTCTCTGTGCTGGAGCGAACCGGAGTTGCTGTGAAACACCCAAAGGCCAAGGAAATATTCAGCGGCATTGGCTGCAATGTGGATTCCCATCGGGTGCGGATTCCGCCCAGGGTTGTTGAAAAGGCAATATCATCGGCCCCCAAAAAGGTTGTCCTTGGAAACAGAGACAACACTAAATCCATTATCCTGGAAGGAGCCAACACCTATTTCGGAGCCACTGTTGATTGTGTAAACTACCTTGATCCCGACACCAGGGAGTTGAGCGAGTGTAAAAGCGATCACGTCATCGCCATGACCAGGCTTTGTGAATCCCTTAATAATTACGACTGGACAATGACTCTGGGCATTGCCAGGGATATGCCGGAAAGCATTGCCGACAAGGTTGTGGCCCGCATTGCCATGGAACACTGTTCAAAACCGGTGATAGTCTCAGCCAACGATGCCGCAAGTTTAAAGGAGATGTACGAGATGGCCCTTCTATGCCGGGGCGGCGGCGACAATTTCAGGACAGCTCCGCTCCTGGGTACGTTGAACTGTACCATATCTCCTTTAAGCTATGACGATCATCTGGTAGAGAAGGATATTTTTGCGGCGGAAAACGCAATCCCGATAGTACACTATTCAGGGATGCAGCTTGGGGCAAGTTTTCCCGCCACCCTTGCAGGGGGCATTGTAATGGGAAGATGCCATAAAGATACCCAGGTGGTCACAAGCCTCTCTCCTGTGCCGCCCTTCACCGTGGCCATAGGAAGGGGAACATATCCTGAAATTGATGTTATGCAAAAGCTTATAGAGGAACGTAC
>JADGBO010000056.1 GCA_015231465.1 Desulfamplus sp. | reverse complement strand
CTGCCGCAAAGGTGACGGCATGCTGTTCAGCTATCCCCACATCAAAAAAACGGTCCGGAAACTTCCGGGCAAATGATGTAAGGCCCGTACCCTCGGGCATGGCTGCGGTGACGGCAACAACTCTTTCATCTTTCCCGGCAAGTTCCAGAAGGGTTTTGCCAAAAATTTCGGTGTAAGTGGGGGCAGGGCGGACAGTCTCTTTGATGCCCTTGGATTCCATGCCCTTGGATTCCATGCCCCTGGATTTCATGCCCTTGGATTCCATGCCCCTGGATTTCAAATTCCCGTTGCAGTTACCGGTTTTAACATCAAAGGCCCCGACTCCGTGGAAATATACAGGGTTTTTTTCCGCAGGTTCATAGCCCTTTCCCTTGGTTGTGGTTACGTGGAGGAGTACCGGCTCTTTAAGTTTTCCGATGTTTTCCATTATATCAATGAGATGGTTGAGGCGATGGCCGTTGATGGGCCCGAAATAGTCAAAATTAAAGGCTTCGAAAAGCATCCCTGGGGTTACAAAAGTTTTAAAGGAGTTCTCGGATTTTTTGGCAATGTTGTATATGTCATCCCCAATGCCGGGCAGGCTTTTTAAAAATGCTCCAAACTCCTTTTTCATATTCTGGAGGTAGTTGGCCGACAAAGTTCTGCTGAGAAAGGAGGATATCGCCCCCACATTGGGGGATATGGACATGTCATTGTCGTTGAGGATCACTATGAGATCCGTTTCAGACTCTCCGGCCTGGTTCAGGCCCTCGTAGGCAAGTCCCGCGGTCAATGAGCCGTCTCCGATGACCGCCAGTACCTTGGATTTTTCGTTCATGAGCTTTTTGGCCGTTGCAATGCCCAGTGCGGCCGAGATTGAGGTGCTGCTGTGCCCCACTGTGAAAGCGTCACACGGGCTTTCACTCATTTTTGTGAATCCGGAAATGCCTTTGTAGGTTCTCAGTGAATCAAAACGGTCGTCCCGTCCCGTGAGAAGTTTATGGGCATAGGCCTGATGGCCCACATCCCATATGAGGCTGTCGGAAGGTATGTCAAAAACATAGTGTATGGCAATTGTAAGCTCCACAACCCCGAGGCTTGATGCCAGGTGACCGCCTCTTTTTGAAACCACGGATATTATTCTCTCCCGGATCTCCCGGGCAAGGGCGGGCAGTTGGTCCCGGGACAATTTTTTTAAATCGCTTCCTGTTTTTATTGTGCTGAGAAGGGTCAATTCGGTAAGGACTCCTTATCTTTTGGTAATCATCGTCTGGTCATCATTATTTGGTCATAACTCGTCAGTCATAAGTTCTCCAACCGGCCATTACCGATGCTACTGTTTTACAGAATCAAACCACAATATATAGTGTGGAATATGAGAACTTACAACTCTTGAGTTGGTCATCATTATCTGGTCATCATCTGTTTCTTCGGAGAATATATTGTGCAATGGCTTTCAGGGGATCTGCCCGCCCTTTGAAGGTATCCAGGCTGGAGATTGCTCCCTGGATCAGGTCCCGGGCAAATTCCCTGGAAGCCCCAAGGCCCATAAGTGCGGGAAAGGTGAGTTTCCTGTTTAAAGCATCCGATCCCGCGGCTTTACCCATTACAGCAGGATCTCCCTCCACGTTGAGTATGTCGTCGGTTACCTGGAAGGCAAGACCGATATTTACGGAATACAGGGAAAGAAGCTCCATCTGTTTTGCCGAACACCCTGCGGAAATGGCCCCTGCCTCTACGCTCACGCTTATCATCCTGCCGGTTTTAAGGGCATGGAGTTCTTTCAAAATTGAAAGCCTTTCCCCATCCGGACAAATATTTTCATCCGGGTAAGAACTCTCCCATGCCTTGGTAATGGAAGGAGCCTTCATATCCATCATCTGGCCCTCGACCATTCCCAAGGGGCCTGCGGCCTGGGAAATTTTTGCCACAAGTTCCAGGAGTACCGACTTTTCAGGAGATGGATTAAATATTTCCCAGGGATCCCCAAGAAGGGAAAAGGCATGGGTAAGAAGGGCATCTCCGGCAAGAACGGCGGTTGCCTGGGAAAAGGCTCTATGGCAGGTGGGAATACCCCGGCGCAGATCATCGTTATCCATGGCTGGAAGATCATCATGTATAAGGGAGTAGGTGTGAATCATCTCAATGGCACAGGCCGCGGGCAGGGCAAGCCTGAAATCTCCGCCCACAGCCTCGGCAGATGCCATGGCGAGGATGGGTCTCAATCTCTTTCCCCCTGCCATGAGAGAGTACTCCATGGCCCTTGCCAGCTCCCGCGTGCTGTCAAGGCGTCCTATTATCTTTCTGAGATGAGATTCCAGAATCTCCCTTTTGGCTTCAAGGTACCCGGAAAGGTCGAAGGATGTGTCCAAACGGGAATCCGGTTCTGAAATACCGGAGGCTTTGTCTGTATCGGGTCTGGGGATATCAGTCATCATTATTATCTAAGGGGTGTTCCTGAATATGGCCCTGTCCGTCATGCATGAGCAGGGTGATCTTTTTTTCTGTTTCGTTTAGTTTTTCACGGCAGAAACGGGAACACTCCATACCGGTTTCAAACTTTCTGACAGCCTCCTCAAGGGGAAGGTCGCCTGACTCAAGCTCTTTTACAATCTGTTCCAGCTCCCCAAGGGAGGACTCAAAGGTCTTTTTTTTGGCCATTTTATTATCTTTCATAAGCTGGGTTATCGTTTTTTTCTTCAATCCGGCAGATAAGGGACCCTTTTGACAGAATCACCTCCACGTTTTCACCGATGGATATTTCCGAGACATCCCTTATAATATCATAATCCTTTCCGCCATGCCGTCGGGTTATGCTGTAGCCCCTGTCAAGAACTGCCATGGGATTAAGGGATGTTAGGGCGGAATGTGATGCTTTGAGATCATATTTCAATCCCTTGAGAATTGAGAGGATGGCGGTTTCCAATCTCTGTCTCAACTGCCCGATGTTGTTCCTAATTCTATGCAGGTTATTTCCGGGGGAGGCTTTATAGAGTGCCTTGGTGAGCCACCCCATGGACTCTTTATTAATATTTACGTGTAATTGAATCCTGTTTGACATACGGTGAACCAGATCGTCAATTCTAAGATGCATATCCTGTATCAGGATGAGAGGATTTTTAAGCCTGGACTCAAATTCCCGCAACCGTACATGGGTATTGTCGAGCTGCTTAATCATGGAGTTGCACAATCTGTTCTCCATCACTTCCGTGGTATAATCCAATACCCGCTTTTCCGGCAGTACAATTTCAGCGGCCGCCGAAGGGGTAGGGGCCCTGATATCTGCCACAAAATCGCATATTGTGAAGTCGGTTTCATGTCCAATCGCTGAAACAACGGGAATTTTGGACTCAAAAACCGCCCGGGCAACGGTTTCTGAATTAAAGGGGGCAAGGTCTTCCATGGACCCTCCGCCCCGGGCAATGATAATTACATCAGGTGACGCATTTACATCGGGAGAATGATCCTGGTATCCCGGTTCGGAAAGGCTGTTTAAAATTTCAATCCCCCGGACAATCTCATGTTCGGAACCCTCTCCCTGGACCTTTACGGGCATTATCTGGAGATGAATATTGGGAAATCGTCTGTTTGCCACATGGATGATGTCACGAATAACCGCACCTGTGGGAGAAGTTATGATGGCTATCTTTGAAGGGAGAAAAGGAAGATTCTTTTTATGTTTTGCGTCAAACAGGCCCTGGGTTTTCAACTTGTTTTTAAGCTGCTCAAATTTAATATGGAGGGAGCCGGAGCCATCCTGGGTCATGTGTTCAAGAATCAACTGGTAGGTTCCCCTGGGTTCGTAAAGGGATAATCGTCCCATGCCTGTTATTTTCATTCCTGACCCGGGAATAAAATCAAGTCGTCTGTTTTGATTGCGGAACATAACACAACTTATTAAGGAGTCATCATCCTTCAATGAAAAATAAGCATGGCCGGAAGAGGGCAGGGCGATGTTGGATATCTCTCCGGTCACCCAAACAAAGGGGTATTGCTCCTCAAGAAGAGTTTTGATCTCCCTTGTGAGACTCGAAACAGTGTAGATATGTCCAAACTCCAACTTTGCCATTTTTAAAACCTAAAAATTTTTACTCAAGAGTGCTAAATTCTCTTATTAAACACTAAATATGCAATAAGGCAGGTGTTGATGATGGTATATGTGGTATAAAAAATGAGAAGTTATAACTCACGAGATTTTTATAGACATGCTTCATTTTCCAATTTTCGATTTCCAGTATGAAGAATAATCCCTTTTTACAATGCCGATTTTTGCAATGTTTATAAAACAGTCGATTCATAATAACAAACAAAAAATGAATTTTTGAATGATATATAGTTTTCCAAGATAATGAAATTGGCAACCATACTGTAGGGGCTGTCCCTTGCGGCTGCCCTTAAGAATGGATTTACGGAAAGAGGGGATGGATTATCCAATTTATTTTATCAAATTAAAAAGTTTACATAATATGGATTATTCAAATAATATGTTCGGTTAATTATCCAAGGTCTCCATTATGACTATTTGTGTATCAATTAGCTTTGTGTATAATTTGGCTTTATGTATAATTCTGACCAAACTCATTATGACCATATTATACATAAAGCCTATGGTCATAATGTGGGGTGTCTAAAAAAACAATTTGATGCCCAAATCGTGATGATGTAGAGACGCAATGCATTGCGTCTCTAAAGTAAGTACATGTACAAAAATAAATCCTGGCTAATATTTATGGTGTGTAAAGCGTTACAAGGCACCTTGTGTCCCTGGTGCCGGAACTTTTCAATTGATGGGGGGTCTGCGAGTTGAATTTAATAGACTCTCCAGGCATCAGTTTATGGGATTTACCCTCCAGGGTAAGCTCAAGGATTCCGTCCATTACATATATAAACTCCTCTCCTTCATGTCGATAGGCAACGGGCTTATGTTTTTTGCTGGACTCAATGGTGACCATGAAAACCCTGAGGTGTTCGTTTTCAGCCCCAGGTGTAAGGCTCTGATAAAAATAGTTACCTGCCCTGCGCGTGTACTCCTTGGAACGACTCTCCGAGAGTGCGGCCTGCTCTCCGTCATTTAAAAAAATTTCTGGATCCACGCCGAAAATTTCGGCAAGCTGGATCATGAACCCCACCGAGGGCGTGGTACGATTATTTTCAAGCTCCTCAATGAAATCAGGAGTTCTGCCGGTCTTTTGGGCAAGTTCATCCAAGGATATCCCATGGGCACTTCTCATCTGCATGAGCCTTGAACCGAAATCTGCTTCACGGATCCCTCCTCCATGGAGCAGTTTATCCTGGATATGGCCATCTCCTCCACACTGTTCCCCGGGTTCACCCCCCTGCCCTTCTTCGGATCCAATGCTGTCGGCCAGGAGCCTCATGGCAATTTTTTGTATCTTTTGGGTAAAAAGAGGCAGAAAAACAGCGGCATCTTCGACAACTCCAATATCTGCAAACTTGAAAATTGCGGCACCTGGATCCTTGTTCACCGCCACAATGGTTTTAGCCCCAGTAATGCCGGCTGTGTACTGGACTGCTCCGGATGTTCCCACGGTGACAAGAAGTTCCGGCCGGATACTTTTTCCGGTCTGGCCTATTAAACTATCTTCATCTGTCCAGTGCCACAATACCGGCGGCCTGGTGGCTCCCACAGTTGCTCCAAGGGCTGCGGCAAGCTTCCTGAGATTTCTGAAACCTTCAATGTTTCCAAGACCTGCCCCTCCGGCAACAACCCTGGGTGCAAACTCAAGGGAGCTGGGCAATGGAGTCTCTTTTTTTCTGGATATAAGGGATATTTTAGACTCACGGTTTAAAAAATTTCCGTCAAGCTCGACCCTAAGGGTTTCAATGGGCCGGGAGCGGGCTGCCTCACCTTTTTTTACCGTGAAGATACCCATATCTTTTTCATGATCAGTGATGGCCGGAATCCTGCAATGGGTCTTTAAAATATTTTTCTTGCCCGGAGGGTTAAACTGCCCCTTCCGGTTGAATGCATTGGGCTGAACAGTTATGAATCCGGTTTTTGAAGCATCTGAAAAGCCGAGTTCAGCCATTATCTCTCCGCCATGGGAAGGAGATACGGCAATGATCTCGTTTTTTTCATATTTTAATTCCAGGCAGTCGGCTATGAGTCCGGCATGGCACATAAAGGCTGTTCGTGCAGCAATTTCCCGCATCATGGCGTTGAGGGGAAAGAGGCAGAGCATGGGCTCCTTTACCTTGACAGCGGCGGCAAGGATTCCTGAGCATATTCCCGGTGAGATGGAATAAGATAGAAGCAAATCCCCATCTGCAGCTTTTGGGGAATCCAGAAACAAATCCCCATCTGCAGCCTTTGGGAAATCCAGAAACAAATCCCCATCTGCAGCCTTTGGGAAATCCAGAAGCAAAACCCCATCTGCACCATGTTCCAGGGCAGTGCCAGCGGCTGTTTTAACGGTAACTGCTCCCTGGTTCTCCCCTACCCCGCCTGTGCCGTCTGAAATTATTATAAAAACAACCCCTGTTTCTTCTTTGAAACTGGAAGTTTTGTTGTAACTGTTTCTGTTATAACTGTTTCTATTATAACTTTTTCTATTGAAAGCAGGCTTATCGTCATTGGGTGTTCGGTCTTGTGGTACCTGGGAGATTTTTTCCGCAAGTTCCCTGGCACCTGCAAGAAGGTTTAAACTTGAGTCCAGAAGTGCCTTTGTTCTTGTGTCGCCAACTATCCATATTTCATTGCAGTCCATTGAAATTATCCCGTCAAAAATTTGGTATGCCTTGTTTGGGAGTATGAGATTGCGTGGCAATCACACTCAAATATAAAGAATGATAGTAATTTAAAGAATGATAGTAATTTTCACGGTAACAGAATTGATTTATCCTATTAATCCGGATTTAAGCAACTCTTGTGCAAGAAGTGCGGCCTTCTGTCCAGGAGATCCTTCTATGAAGGAACACTTTTTGCCCTTTTGCGATCTATCCCAGGAGACGATTTTTGTGGGAGATGCCTGGAGTCCCAGCTCCCCGGGTTCAAGTCCCAGTATCCCATGGTCCCAAAATTCGATATCCCTCCGTTTAAAGGCATCTTCAATACTCAAAAGTGAAATAGTACCCGATCCCATGGCCTTAAAACCTGTTCCCCGGGCATTAAGGGATGGACTAACGGTAAAAAGTGCAGGCCCGGTCAGGGTATAAGCTTCCATGAATCCGTCAATTTTTCTCTCCACATGGAAAAGGGTCTCCCCTGCCCTGTTTTCAATATCCATCCCATGTATATTGGCGATAAAGGGAAGCTCGACCATCTCCGCGGTCTGGGGTCCCACATGACCGGTGTCGCTGTCCGATGATCTGGTGCCGAAGAGTATTAGATCAAATGGAGAAAGCTTCTTTATCGCAGTTCCCAGTATCTTTGCTGTTACATAGGTGTCTGACTCCTTCATGGCAGGATCACGTATCAGTATAATTCTCTCCGCACCGGTGGCAGCCATGGCCTGGTGGAGTCCAAAGGTTGCATTTTCCGGCCCCATGCTTAAAAGGGTAATGCTTCCTCCACTCTTCCCTGCAAGGTAATGTGCAAGGGAGAGTGCGGGCCAGTCAAAGGGGTTGAGTTCCATATTTTCCATGCCCCCCCTGCCCTTTCCAGGCATGGTTTTGTCCATGACCGATTTTATGCAGACAACTATTTTTAGAGGGGACTGCTCTACATATAAAGACATTTGTAATATTTACCTTTGTTATGAAAAAAGATACATTATTTCCATGGTCGGAGGTGAATGCCTCCAACCATGAAGGGTTACCCTGAAAATGGGCAAGTTATTTAAGTCTTACTCCTTAGCGGATAAAATTGGTCATGATTTTATCAAAAGGTGCAGGAGCGGGAATCTGTTCTTTTCCATGTTCCATAATTTTCATAATCCAGGCCATGTTTTGGCCTAAAATCTCCATAATCTGCTTGCCTTCCTGATCCTGTTCCATTTCTCCGGGGGCAAGACCATGCACCACATTCCAGTAGTTTGAGGAAGGCATTATCATCTCGGAATAGTTGATATAGTGATTCAGAGTGTCAACCGTGGGAAGTCCTCCCGATCGTCTTACGGCGGCAACAGCCGCACCGACCTTATGCCGGAACAGCCCGCCGTTGACCGTTGCAACGAAAAAAGCTCTATCAAGAAAAGACTTCATTGTTCCTGCGACTCCGGAAAAATATACCGGAGAACCCAGCAGAATGCCGTCGGCACCTTTAATCTTCTGAATCCAATCATTCACAGGATCGTCGTTTATGGCACAGGCTTCATCCTGATTTTTCTGGCAGCTCATACAGGCTATGCAGCCCTTTACCTTTTCTTTACCCACATTGACCATCTCTGTTTCAATACCCGCTTTTTCCAGTTCGGCAAAAACGATATTCAAAGAAGATGCTGTATTCCCTTTTTTTCTTGCACTGCCGTTAAATCCTATAACTTTCAATATTATTCTCCTTTTTTTGTGGTTATTGATTGATCACTACATCAAAATTATCCGGAACCTCCATGAACATCTTCTATAATTATCTGGGGAACATTTTTCCTGTTGAAACGATTCATCCTCACCTTGAATGCAATGCGTTCAAACCGGCTGGGGGCAGGGATTCCAGGATCAATGTTGAACTGAAGGGCTTCAATGGAAAATGTTTCTCCACCAGGGCTGTTCCCCTGGATGGAAAACTGTTCTCCACCAGGGCTGTTCCCCTCGTTCTGGAGTACCATTTTTCTGTGCCTGGTTCCCAGCATGACCGTGGAGACCACCTTGAGGCCGCAGCTCTGGAAAATGGGTTCAGGATTTCCGGCTCCAAAGGGCGTAAGAGACTCAACAGCCTCCACAAAGGCCCCGGTGATCTCCCGTATATCAATTACGGCATCCATTACAAGGGTCTTTATAACGCCTTCTTCCGGTGATCTTCTCCTCACCTCTTCATCGAACATCAAGGCAAATTTTTCTATATTGTCATGTCTGATGGTTATTCCTGCCGCCATGGCATGTCCCCCGAAATTTTCCAGAAGATCTCTGCATCGGACAAGGCAGTCGTGTATGTTTATGCTGTTTACGCTCCTGCATGAACCTGTGGCAGGTGACCGGGCAGTGGATATCAACACCACCGGGCGGCAGTACTGCCTCGCCGCTTTGGATGCTGCAATTCCTGAAACCCCGGAACTCCAGTCCGGAGAGTGCATCACAATGGATGATCCCTTTAAAATTGAAGGTTCCCGCTCCACTCTTCTTTCAATGTCATCCACGATACTCTTCTCCACCTCCTGACGCTTTTTGTTGAGTTCATCTAAGATAGATGCACCCTGACGGGCTTTAAGCCTGTCTGTCTCGGTAAGGAGATCCACGCAGATGCGTCCGTGGGACATCCGGCCTGCAGCATTTATTCTCGGTGCGATTCTAAAGGAGATATCCTCGGAGCTGAGTCTGTCCGGATCAATTTTACTCACTTCGGCCAAAGCCCTCAAACCTTCACGTTTGCCCTCTCTTATAATACCCATACCGGCCCTGGAGAGTATCCGGTTTTCATCCTTTAAGGGAACCATGTCCGCAATGGTTCCAATGGCAAAAAGGTCACAGGATGCCATGAGGTTGGGTTCTTCAATATCATGGTTCCAGAATCCCTGCTCCCTCATATATCTTCTGAGGGCAATTACCAGGTAAAGGGCAACTCCCACTCCGGCAAGATGCCTAAGACCTGACCCGCAATCCCCTCTTTTGGGATTTACCAGTGCCAGGGCAGGGGGAGGACGGGAAGCAAGTTCATGGTGATCCGTAATAATGACATCTATATCTTCCATCATGGCTGCCCTTACGGCATCAAAGCTGTCCGAGCCGCAATCCACCGTTATTATCAGATCCTGCTTCTGCTCCACGGCCATCTCTATATGGATGGGTTTCAGGCTGAACCCCTCTTTTATCCTGTGGGGAATGTACCATGATACCTCGGCCCCGGCATGGCATAAAAAATCGTTGAGAAGGGATGTGGCAGTTATGCCGTCGGCATCAAAGTCACCGAAAATCAGTATCCTCTCCCTGTTCCGTATGGCATCATAAATCCTCATGACCGCTTTTTTCATATCTTTTATGGTAAAGGGATCTTTAAGGTGGGTCATGCTGGGATTCATGAAGAGGAAGGCCTCTTCCGGTGTGGTGACTCCCCGGTTTACAAGAATGGTGGCAATGGTTGCCGGGCAGCCCAGGATGCGTGAAATCTTCTCCACAGCCTGGGGGTCACTCTTATTTATAATCCATCGGGTTTCCATGATAGGTGCCTGCTGGAAAGTCCGGCCATTATGCTATAGCTTTCCAGATAATTAAATTGGTTATCGTAATGTAGGGGCAGCCCCCTGTGGCTGCCCCTAGGAATGGATTTGCTGAAATATTATTCTGGAAGTCTATAATTAGGTAGAGCCGCAAGAAAAGCCCAACAAAAACAAAATACCAGAATTAATTTCTATTATTTCATCTTGTGATTTCAAGCCCCTGAGTCACGAAGTGCCGTAGGGGTAGTTGACGAGCTTGAGCCAGACCCTTAAAAATTCACTGGAACCCCATGCCTGGGCATCACATCCCCTTGGGGTGTGGGGATAATCTCCGTCAAGAATTTCCGGGATATAGCCTGCTGCACCGGTTTCCATGAGTTCAAGTCCGCTTCCCAGCCATGCCAGGGCTGTCCGGGTGCTTTTGGGCCCGAAAATCCTTACCCATGCTTCACAAAAAAGAGGAAAGGGCCACGTCCAGGCTGTACCGTTGTGGTAGGCAGGTTTTCTTTTTGTATCCTCATCACCCTGATAGGTACCGGAATAGGGATTAAAGGGATCCTTTAAAAGTTCTCCTTTATGATGGATGTTCAAAGGACGGGTCAGGGGTCTGTTGGAGAGGCTTCGTATGGCCCCGGGCACCAGAAGCTCCATACATGATTCAAGGGTGCTGATGGCCATCTCCCCATGGTCATCCAGCAATCCAAGGGTTACAAGAAGAAGTTGATTGGGCCTCAGGGCATCGTCGGCATCACCATGGAGGGCCCCCTGCCCATTGGCATGACCTCTCCTGGGAACATGATCTGTCCCATTAATATTACCGGTTCCATTGGCATGACCTCTCCTGGGAACATGATCTGTCCCATTAATACTACCGGTTCCATTGGCATGACCTCTTCCATCAACAGGATAGCTCCCTTCAACATGGAGGCAGTCCGAAAAATATCCCTCCTCTTTCCGGAAAAAAAGCTTTATGATGTAATGCTTTGCCTTGTCTGCAAGTTCTCTCCATCTCTCCTGGTTTTTAGAGTCAATGGTTCCAAGAAAATCAAGGGCATGGAACCACAGTGCCTGGATATCCACAGGATAGCCCTCCCTTGGAGTTCCCGGGGGATGGTTGGTGTCCATCCAGGTAAAATGGGAGGGGCTGTACAAAAGGGCTGTTTCAGGATCCATAATCACACCGGTGGGGGTTCCTTCCACCATGGATTCGGCCATGGAGACAAGAAGATTTCCAAGGGAATCCCTGCCCATGGTCTCCTGGAGAAAATCATCTCCCTGGGCCAGGGTAATTTCACGGCACGCTGTAAAAAACCATAAAGGAGCATCCGAAGTTTCCCTGTTGCCGGCATCCCTGCCCCGGATCATATTGGGAAGGGTTCCTTTGTGTTCAAATCGTCCAAAAAGACGTAAAACAGCCTTTGCATCCTCATATCTCCCGGCCTGAATAAGGGCCCTGGTGAATATGAGGGAGTCCCTGCCCCAGTCCAGAAACCAGGGATATCCCGCAATGACGCTCTTGTCCCCTCCCCTCTCCACAACAAAGGCATCCAGTGAGTTTAAAAGGGCTCCGGCAAAGGATATCCGGCTGCTTTTATCCTGTAAGGGTGTATGGCCCTGGGTTTCCATATGACCTCGGGTCTCCACATAACGGATGTGACATTTATTAGCCTCGCTCCTGGACCCGGTCTCCATATGACCCAGGGTTTCTATATGACCTCGGGTCTCCATATGACCCTGGGTTTCCACATGACCCAGAGTCTCCACATGATCCTGATGGAAGATTGGTCGTCCACTGGATGATTCGTCCAGGTAATGGAACACTTTTGCACCCGATGACGCTTCCGCCGTGACAATAACACTTTGGCCCCCTGTAAGGTTGACCGAGAAAAAGCCGGGACTGAATAGGTCCGAATGGGGATCCAGACCCCTGGACTCCTCCAGAGGCCTGTGAACCATATATCGCCACTGGGACTCCAGTGTAAATTCCCCCCGGGAGATTGTCACCCCGAGGGCATGACCGTTTTCACCCTGGGGATTGAACAAAAATCCACATTGTTTTGCTCCATCCAAGGAAGTGTCCCTCTCCATGGGAGTGACCCCATCCATCCACTTTTCCTCGGGCCCTGCCCACGCCTTTACCGTATCATGGAAGGATCGGTATTCAATGTCCGGACGTATCACTACCTGGACTGCCATGTTTGCATGACTCATTTCCCTGTTTTCATGGCCGACTTCCCTGTTTTCATTACCGAGTTCCCTATTTCCATGGCTCACTTCCCTGTTCCCATGATTCCTTCTGTGGATGGTCATGAGAACCCTGTTTTCTCCCTCAACCATTTCAAGGGATATCTCCATGTGAACATGGCTTCCCTGGCATGTGGGCACATGAAAGCACCACAAAGCCCTGTTTTTACCTGAAAGGGCAAAACTACCAAGGCAGTCCGGGGCCAGTTCCCTGGAGTATCCCCGGCAGATGACCCAGATTCTGTACCTTGAGAGCAGAATCCAGCGATCTTCCGGGTAATCCGGATGGAGATTGGCTGCCAGAAAAGCATCGTATCGGCTCTCTATGGCACCCCAGTGTGCCGATGCCCGCATCATGGCTCCCCTGCGGTTTGTTCCCAGAAATTTCAGGGATGGGCATTTCAGAATGTCCCGTCGGCTCCACCTGGTTTTCACGGCAAGGGATTCATGGGGAGCAAGATAGAGCAGGTGGGCCCGCACTTCCCGGATACCTGCACCCTGGAAAAGGGTCATCTCCATGGTCACCCTTTTTGCTCCAGGTTTGGTTCCTGGGGGAAAAAGGGTAAAAAAACCGCCATCTGCCATTGGTAACGCCTCTTTACAGGCAAGGGTGAAGGCCCGTTTGTCTTCTCCATATTTCCCACCAGATTCAGGGAAATATTGCCCACCAGATTCAGGGATATATTGTCCACCAGATTCAGGGATATATTGTCCACCAGATTCAGGGAAATATTGCCCACCATATTCAGGGGCATATTTCCTATCATATTCAGGGATATATTCAGGCCCATGTTCATAAGGAGAATATTTTATCTCTGCCCTGAATCGGTCCTGTGCTGTCACAAGGAGAAAAAATCCCGGAGGCACCATTACACATCGGGTATGGTCCCTGTCCCATCTCCATTGAATAACCCGGCTTTCACTGTTATAGCACCTGTCCCCGGCATTAATCCTGTCTCCGGCATCAGCCCTGTCCCCGGCCTTAGTCCTGTCTTTGGCATCAGCCCTGTCCCCGGCCTTAGTCCTGTCTTTGGCATCAGCCCTCTCCCCGGCATCAGTCATGTCCCCGGCATGACTTCTATTACCGGCATGGGTATTAAGCTGCCTGCAAAACCGGACAGGATCGTCAAAAAGGGCCTGGGCCAGGCCGTCAATGTCCATATCACCCACATCCCCCGGGCCGTGGAACAGGGCAAGGGCCTCCAGGGCAGCGGCCCTTAGTTTTTGACGCACCGAAAATCCTGATGCCCATGAACTGTCATCGGCATTTAAAATATCCAAATCTTCCATGTGTGGGGAGATGGCACACACCTGACCAGGCATCAGCCCAAGGGAGAGAAGTTCACCATTGCCATGGACAAGGGGAATAACCCTCTGTTCCCGGTAATCTCCGACCTGTGCATTTCCGGCCTGGTCATCCCCGGCATGGGGGCAGTCTGGACACTCTTTCCCATAGGGAGGGTAATTTTTCTGGTCATCTCCGGCATGGGAACATGGAAAATTATCTCCATAAAGTCCATGGAGAAGATCGAAAAAACAGCCATCCCTGGGATCAAACCTGTTACTGGGCCAGAAGACCCTTGCCGGTGACTCACAATCCAGATTGACAAGTACCAGAAGTTTCCTTCCCGAGGGCCTGTGGAGCCTTAAAAGGGCAATGCAACTGGAGTCGGGCGGTTCATTTTGGTGGATAAACTCCAGGGCTGTATTGTGGCGGAATGCGGCATGGTTTTTCAGTATAAGGTTCAGCCTTCGAATCTGGGGAACCTGATTGACGGCAGCACCCCAGTTCAGGGATGGTGAGCCGTGGACATCTATTTTCTCAGTGGCAAACCACTCCACACCCGCTGTAAAGCCAAAGGCCCCGGACATGGACGAGAGTGCGCAAAGAGCAGTACGCATCATGGCATAAACCCTTGATACCCCTGCGAGACGGGGATTGTCATGGGTCTCTGCAAAATGGAGCATGAGCCCGTATTTTTGGGAAATTTCAACGGCCCGGGGAAGGTAATCTTCAATCTGATGCCTGTCATAGTTCTGGAAAAGTTCAGAATAGGCCCAGTTCATGTTTGCCTTGTTCAAAAGATCACAGGTTGCAGAGATGCTTCCTCCAAGTCCTTCAAGGAGAAAAATGGTATCGGGATACTCGTGCCTCACCCGGGCAACGATATATTTCCAGGCAGGCAGAGGAATCATGTAGGCAGCATCACAGCGGAAACCATCCACCCGGCGACGGCACCACAAAAGAAAAATATCGGCCATATATTGCCACACTTCTTTATTGGAGTAGTCTATGCGGGTTAGATCCTCCCATTTCACTCCCCAGGCTCCAGGCACTTCTATGGTGCCGTTCTCATCCCGAACAAGCCATTCCGGATGACTCCCGTGGAGGGTGGATGCCCATCCTGTATGGTTAATGGCAATATCGAGAACAAGATAACCCCGGCGGGCATGTACGGCATCGGCAAGTTCCATGAACTGCTCCAGGGGAGTTGCCATGGGATCGAAAACCGCAAGTGCCGGATCCACATCCCGGAAGTCCAGGGCTGCATAGGGGCTGCCGAAACGGCCCATGCGGCCGTAGGTTGTGGGGGTTGGATGGATGGGAAGAAGCTGAAGCATCCGGCAGCCAAGATGGTAAAAGATGAAATCGAGACAATGGATGAGATCCCTGAATTTTCCCGATGGCGGAATCACGGTATAATTCAGTGAATCCAAGTGATGCATGGATTGATTTGCAGCTTCCATGGATTGATCTGGGGCTCCCATGGATTGATCTGGGGCTCCCATGGATCGATCTGGGGCTTCCATGGATTGATCTCCAGCTTCCATGGATTTTTGTGGGACAATAGAATCATTGCATCGGCTCTCTCCAAACTGCCTGACAAAAGCGTTATATACAATATTGGCACAGCAGGATCCGGCACTGTCAACATTTATGATGCAGTTATCACCCCCGGGCCACATAGGAGTTCCTGGAATGCAGGGGTAGTTCTCCCGGGGTTGCCCGATTTGCCCGTCATTTTTCCCCTGGTCAGTTTCTCCCAGGTCAGTTTCTCCCAGGTCAGTGCTACCTCGGGGAAGAAAAAAACACTTTGCCTGGAAGTGACCAGGTTCGAAAAGGGGGAGGGTTATGGAAAAGCGAGACGGAGAAACCCTTGTCATTTTTATGTCATGCCAGGCTTCCCCGGGAGGGATATCACCCAGTTCAACCTCCCTTATGATCTCCCTCCTCAAGGTGGCTGCCCTGGCAAGGTCGGTGCGTATAAAGGCTTCTCCTGAAATTTCTGCCCCGTTACCATACCGAATTTCATCCCCGGCGGCATTCCTGATTTCGTCCCCGGCGGCATTCCTGGAGCCCTCCCCCATGCCATCCATATCTTCCGGCACCTTTTCACAAAGCTCAAGGGTAAAGGTGATGCAGTCACCGCAGAACATAACCATAAAACTGCCGGGTTCAGGATACTGGGTTATCATTATTTTTTATCCCGAATAATTGGCATCCTTCATTTTTCAGTTTACACTTTTGGGATGATATGAATGATGCCTTAAAAATTATTGATTTTATCATTTACAACAATCCCTTTCTCCATACACAATTTGATTGCCTCTCCGGTGAATCCCCCAAGGGAGAGGAAGGCCGGAATCATGGGGTTATCAGGTCTCTGTTTTTGATAAGCTACCACCTTTTCATGGAAATCCTCAATCACGGAGATGCCTGTTTTTGCAGCCTGTTTTTTCACTTCCAACGAAATTAACCGGCCACAAGCCGATTCTGCCACGACATCCATTTCCAAATGTTTGCCATCCTCCCGCTGGAACATGACACGGGTCCTTACATCCACGATGTTCAACGGCATATTCTGTGTTTTTTGTATGGTATCATTTTCATTTTCTTTAGCAAGGGCATCAGTTGCATCAATGTCAACCGGGGAGTGGAAAAAACGGGAAAGTTTAAAGCGTTTCTTACTCCTCAGGGCATTGGCAAGCTGCATCTCGGCAACCTGACCGGTGAGATTGTTCAACATGCCCTGGATTTTCTGCTTTTCCTGTTTCAATGCTTTGATCCTGGCATGAAACTCCTCTTTTAAATCCGGCTCAAAGTTGAGAATCTCCTTTTCAAACCGATTTCTGAGGATAAGATTGAGGGTCCCGTCCTGAAGCCCCCGGAAGTCGATGTCGGCATTGCCCCACTCCAGCATATCGGCTTCCACCAGGGTCAAAAGTTTCTCCTGTATCTCCTGGACATCCAGTTCCAGACCCAGGGCATCTTTG
>JADGBO010000055.1:1805-16900 GCA_015231465.1 Desulfamplus sp. | reverse complement strand
AAACAGCTTCCCGCCATGCAGGATTCCAATGATGTGGAGATGGTAAAAAGTGCCATTGAAATGGTCAAGGAGCTTAAAATTCATGCCAATGAAGCCGAGGCTATAATAAACAGTTCCTTTGAACAGCAGGATAAGCTTCTCCAGATGATAAATCTGCGACTTAGGGATATCCAGCATCTCGAAGATGCCAATGCCGCCATTGTACAAAAGAGAAGGGCCATCCGGGAGCATGGCCGGAGAATGGTCTCTAAGGCCGAGGTGATGGTAAATAAATCAATAACTTCCGGGACAAAGGTCGCCGGTCGGGAGAGCAGGATTACCCTGGCAGGGGATCAGCGAAGATGCCGAATCCATGAGCTGAAAAATAGTGAGGGAACATCCCAGCCGGTATATAAGATGCATATCTCGGAGATATAAAAAATAGATGCATATCTCGGAGATATAAAAAATGTACTATACTGCTTAAGAGTTGTAAGTTGTCATGCTCCATACCATATATTGTGGTCATGTATTGCATTACAGTGCTATCAGCAGTGGTCAGTGGGAGAACTTATCACTCACGAGTATCCTGCCAGAGCTTTGTTTATAATATCAAGTTGATCTTTGATAAAGCCTGATTTTTCCTCAAACTCACTGGTATCCTCGGCTTTGGCTGATTTTTCAAGTGTTTCGGCGGCCTTTGCAATCTCCATGAAGCCAAGATTTGCAGCAGCTCCCTTGATTGAGTGGGCTGCCATGGCAGCTTTTTTGAGATCTCCCTGGGCCGCAGCCTGTTCAAACTGGGCCATGTCATTGTTGGATACATCCACAAGCATCTCGGCAAGTTCAATGAAATCTTCCCTGTCAATTCCTATCTCTGATGCCATATGTTCAAAATCCATATCAAAACCTTTCTTTTTTTGTGCAGCACGATTCATTTTTCGGTGTTATATTTTCAGTTTGGAAACAAGATAAAGGTATGATGCCCGCAAGCTTTAGAATATGGGCATAGAGATATTACAAAAAAAAAAATATTGCAAATTTTATTGAAAATCTATAATTCAAGATATGTTTGTGTTAAATTTCAGTGTATCCTCTCAGCCATAGTTGAAGATATTAGCAATGGTTCAACCCTGGGGTGTCTAAAAACCAATTTGATGCCCAAATCGTGATGATGTAGAGACGCAATGCATTGCGTCTCTACTGTTGATGGTCAAAAAATTAGCAACCGAAAATGGCAGATTTTGACACCCCAGTTCAACCCCATTAATCATGGTTCAGTTATTAGGGAGTACATCGAAAATAATATACCCGGTTCAAATGGGACCCACCTGAAATAGTGGGTGCTTTTATTAAAAGCGGGTAGTTTATTTATGAGTTGCTCCCTTACTATTTAGTTATCACTATTTAGTTATCACTATTTTAAAGTCGAAACTTATAATCCCGTAAGCCTTGTCAATACTGTCTGAAACAGCGTAATCACTACGCAGAAACCATTGTAAAGTCGGTAGTGGTGCAATAATTTTTTAGCAGGCCCTTAAAATCATTAACAGTATTAAAATCATTAACAGTATTAAAATCATTAACAGTATGGGAAAACAAAATGGTCCAAAAAAGAATTCTTATTGTTGACGATGAAGAGTCAATATGTTTATTGTTGAAATCAGCCCTTCAAACTAAAGGCTATACTGTCTTTACAGCCGGGGAACCTGCTTCCGCCCTTGAAATTCTTGATCAAAACACCATCCTTGTCATGTTCATAGACCTTAATCTCCCTGAAATGACAGGTGTGGAGCTGTGTCGGGAGATAATAAAGATGAATCCCCTCACCATTGCATATGCAATCACAGGTTATGCCTCCCATTTTGAGCTTGCTGAATGTAAGGGGGCAGGCTTTGAAGATTATTTCAGAAAACCGGTTCGACTTATTGACGTATTCAATGCTGCTGAAAGGGCCTTTGAAAAACTTGAACGCTGGAAGAAAAATTAGTTTTCCCACCGGATGATCTGCCGGTACTCAAAGTAAATGAACATAATTGTGTATTAATAGCATCTGAAATGTGAATTGCCCCTGACCTTCGAGGTATAGGGGGTAGGCCACTTTTATAAAAATGAGTGTCATTTCCACGGTAAAGGAGAATTGAGATATGGCAAAGGGAAAGAAAAAGATCGGCATCTCTTTAAAAACATCACTGGCATGCGGCATTATTGTTCTTATTTTATTGACGGTCAGTGCCGTTGTCTCCATAAGAATGCAGTACACCATGTCCGAATCAATTATATCAAGCTTTGAGAGTTCCCAGAAAAGGTCACTGGAGAAGGGATTCATGGAGCTGGATCAGGCCCTTATAAGCTCTATTGAAGCAAACATGGAAATATGTAGAAGCGTGACCCAGAATTTTTTATATAATTTTGACCAGAACGGGATGTTTACCCTCCTTAGAAATTATATGAAAATAGATGGAATTGTGGCCATTCAGGTCAGGGATATTGATGGCGGCCCCTTTGGTGCATCCTGGAAAGAGTCTGATATAGAAATAGGCCGTGAAATCCCCGAAGAGATTGAGGTTGACGAATCCCTCTCCGTTATTGCCGATGCTGTCCATGAAAATGAAAAGGTCGGTGATGTCCGTATATATTATACCAGGGATCTGATTAAACAGGAGATTCAAAAGCGCCAGGAGCAGACAGATAATGCCATAAGTAATTTTCATAAGCTTTTCGGTAAAAATATAGATACCATGGTGATGGCCCAGGTGGTTCTGTCGGCATGTATAATTGTGGCTCTCATTCTTACCATCTTCTTTTCTCTTCTCTTCATCGTCACAAGACCCATACAGCAGACCGTTGAGATGGTAAAGGACATTGCCGAGGGAGAAGGGGATCTTACAAAACGGCTGCAAGTGAAATATAACGATGAGATAGGGGAACTTGCCACATGGTTTAATATTTTTGTGGATAAACTTCAGATACTGATAACATCCATATCCAGCAATTCCAGTATTGTTAACAGCTCGGCCGGTGAGCTCTCAGGCATCTCCGGAGCCATTTCCAAAGGTATTATAAGTCTTTCCGACCGATCCCAGACAGTGGCGGCCGCTGCCGAGGAGATGAGTGCCAACATGACCTCGGTGGCAGCAGCATGCGAACAGGCTTCCACCAATATCAATATGGTTGCGGCGGCCACCGAGGAGATGACCAACACCATCACTGAGATCGCAGGCAGCTCGGAACAGGCAAGGGTAATAACCTCCGAGGCTGTGAAAAAATCCGCCGATGCTGTATCCCGGGTGAATCTGCTGGGTGATGCCGCAAAAGACATCTCAAAAGTAACTGAAGTTATTAATGAAATATCAGGGCAGACAAATCTGCTTGCACTTAATGCCACCATTGAGGCTGCCCGGGCAGGTGAAGCCGGCAAAGGGTTTGCCGTGGTTGCCAATGAAATCAAGGCCCTTGCCAAACAGACAGCAGATGCAACCTTAGAGATAAAGGAGAAGATCAACAATATCCAGACATCGACAGAGGCGAGTGTTTCTGAAATTGACCAAATATCCGCCGTTATAGGCCGTGTCAACGATATTGTAATATCCATTGCCACTGCCATGGATGAGCAATCCTCCACAACAAATGAAATAGCACAGAATATTTCCCAGGCATCCCAGGGCATACAGGATGTGAACGAAAACGTGGCCCAGAGTTCTTCGGTCTCGGAAGAGATTGCACGGGATATTTCCGAGGTCAATCAGGTTACATCCGAGCTTTCCAACTCATGCTCCCAGCTTGATCTGAGTGCCACGGACATGTCTGAGCTGGCCTCCAAGTTGAAAACTCTTGTGGGAAAGTTCAAGACCGGTACCCTGGAATGCAGTTGATTTGACAATTGATTTGATAATTCCATCAGGAGTTGTCCGGCACTTTTAAAAGTTCTTTATAGCGGAAACAGGTTGTGATGTGATCGTTTACCATGCCCACTGCCTGCATGAATGAGTAGCAGATGACGGGTCCCACAAACTTGAACCCCCTTTTTTTGAGTTCCCGGCTCATAATTACAGATTCGTGGCTTTGGGAGGGGGGAACAGTTTTGTTTTCCATGGCATCGGGTATGGGTGTCTCTTTGGCAAAGTACCATATAAAGGCATCAAATGAACCGTACTCCCTTTGAATTTCGATAATTTTACCTGCGTTTTCAACGGCAGAGATGATTTTTGATCTGTTTCTAACTATACCTGGGTTCTCCATTAGCCTTTCCAGGTCATTGGATGTATAGCGTGCAACCTTTTGGATGTCGAAATGATCAAATGCCTTACGGTAGTTATCCCTTTTATGGAGTATTGTACTCCAGCTCAGTCCTGCCTGGGCCCCTTCAAGGGTCAGAAATTCAAAAAGTTTGGTATCATCATGCAGGGGAACTCCCCACTCCCTGTCATGATATTCCATCATTGACGGATCATTTCCGACCCAGTGACATCGTTGCATCTAATTCTCCAGTATGGTTTTATTGGCCAGGATTTACAGGATGATAAGGATTTTTATCCTGTAAATCCTGATCATCCTGATTCAGACAGTATTGACAATCGTCACTGTATTATAGGTGCCGACTTTGAGTAACTCATAATCAAATACCCTTCCATGATGGTTTTATGACCCAAAATAAAATTGATCCCTTCACACCGCCTGACAACGGATACCATGAATGTCCTTCCCCCATCAGACACTCCAAGCTTGTCGCGGACTGGGCGGCCCTCCAGCGTATATTTATACGCCCCGAAGATGATGACGGCAAAGCAGTTATTATAAAGTACATGGAGCAGATTCTTTTTGGTCTCCATGAATTTTTGAACAGCAACGTCGGCATAACCGAGGAGATCAGTCTAAAAGAGCTGACCCGGGATTACATGGGGACCCTCATAAGCCCGGACCCTGAAAAGAGGCTGGCCGATGTCATTTCAGACATAATCGGCCGCATAGCTCCCCGGGCCGTGAATGTGGCATCTCCATATTTTGTGGGGCATATGACAGCCGCGATCCCGTTTTTCATGGTGCATCTCAAAGCCATCACGGCAGCCCTCAACCAGAATGTGATAAAGCTTGAAACCTCAAAGGTACTCTCTGTTCTGGAAAAACAGGTACTGGCCAAGATACATCGCATTATATACAACCTTGATGATGATTTCTACAGTGATCATGTCCAGAGCATAGACACATCCCTGGGTTCCTTCACCACCGGCGGCACCACTGCCAATCTCATGGCTCTGTGGGTGGCACGCAACCGGTTTTTCATGGCCGGCAGGGATTTTGACGGAATAGAGGCCGAGGGCATGGCCCGGGCATTGGGTCATAGAGGCCTTGACAGGGCACTCTATCTTATCTCAAGGAGCGGTCATTTCTCCCTTAAAAAGGCCGGCGGGATCCTCGGTGTGGGTAATAAAAACGTAATCTCCGTGGATATTGATTCCAGTTACAAAATGGATGTCTCGAAACTCTCCAGGATGATCAAGTCCCTTAAGGGGGGGGGGGGACGGTCTGAAAACCGGTATTATCGCCGTTGTCGGCGTGGCCGGAGCCACGGAAACCGGCATCGTTGATCCCTTGGATGAGATAGCCGATGTCTGCATAGAGCATGGAGTACATTTTCATGTGGATGCTGCCTGGGGGGGGCCTGTCCTGCTCTCCGAAAAATATGCTCCCAGGCTCAAGGGCATTGAAAGGGCCGATTCCGTAACCATTGACGGCCATAAGCAGTTTTTCATGCCCATGACCTGCGGCATGGTCTTCTTTAGAGACCCCAGGATCATGGATCACATAGCATATTACTCCAATTACGTGAACCGCCGGGGAAGCGTCGATCTTGGAATAAAAACCCTGGAAGGCTCAAGGGAGGCCAACTCCCTTATCCTTGACAGTGCCCTTAAAATAATGGGTACCAAGGGCTATGCCCTCATGATAGACCACGGAATAGAGACTGCCCAGGAGTTTGCCCAAGAGATAAGGAAAAGGGAGTTGTTTGATCTTGTCACAGCTCCGGAGCTTAATATCCTTACGTACAGGGTGGTGCCGGCCGATATTCGTAAACGCCTGGCGGTGGCGGATAGTCAGGAGAGAATGCAGCTCAACGGCCTGCTTGACGAAATCAACATAGCTGTCCAGAGAAAGCAGAGGGAGACCGGCAGAAGCTTTGTCTCCAGGACAAGGGTGAATGAAGTACCTGGAAACCCGGGTGATAATGATGTGGTGGTACTCAGGGCAGTCATAATGAATCCCATGACCACCATGGATGTGTTAAAGGATGTTCTGGACGAACAGGAGAGGATATATGCATCCATTGCCCCAGGGGGTTTTCTTAGGGAGGGCAGCCGCAAGGGACTACAGTTATGATAACCAATCCATTCCCAGGGGCAGCCGCAAGGGGCAGCCGCAAGGGACTGCCCCTACAGTTATGATAACCAATCCATTCCCAGCAAGGGGCAGCCGCAAGGGACTGCCCCTACAGTTATGATAACCAATCCATTCCCAGGGGCTTATGCTTCAATGGGTATGATTACGATGTTGACGCGCCTGTTCTGGTCATCGTTGGAGGAGATGGGCTGGGACTCTCCAAAGCCTATAATCTCCATTCTCAACGGATCGACACCCCTCTGTATAAGTGCGTTGGAGACGGCCCGGGCACGACGCTCCGACAATCTCTGGTTATACTCGGCCGAACCTTTACTGTCGGTGTGCCCCTCCACCCGAATGCGGGTCTGGGGAAAATCCCTGAGTACCTTTGCCACCCTGTCCAGCTCGGTGTATGCTCCGGGTTTTAGTACATCCGAGTCAAAGTCAAAGAACATGTTTGACTGAAAGCTTGCCGTCAGGACATTCTGGGTTCTTGTCACGCTGGCTGACTGGGACGCTGCATGTGACGATGCCACCGCGTTTCTGAGTTCGGCTTCCTGCCTGTCCATATAGGCACCTATCCTGTTTCCTGCAATTCCTCCCAGTGTTGCCCCGATACCTGCACCGATGAGGGTTCCCTCGGTGTCTCCTCCGATCACCTGTCCCAGTATTGCACCCACACCGGCACCAATAATTGCACCTTCCTGGGTTTTACGTTGCTGGTGGGTGGTTCCTGCACATGATACGATGAAAAGGCAAAGAAGGGCCAGGATTATGGCTTTACCCTGGAACTCTTTCATTATTGGATATTTATCTACTCTTTTCATTTTTTAAACTCCTTCTGATAATTAGTTGAATAGTGCCGGTTTGTTTAAAAAACACTGCATCAATACATATGCAATTGTTAGTGACTGGTTTTTATAGACTTCCAGAAAAATATTTTAGCAAATCCATTTTTAAGGACACTGCACCTAAAGTATGATAACCAATTTAATTATCCGGAAAGCTATATTAACAGCAAAACACCACATTATCAACCGCAAGGTGGGTTATTCCACAAACAATCATTAAATACTTGACACCTGTGGATTGAACACCTGTGGATTGAACACCTGTGGATTGAACACCTGTGGATTGAACACCTGTGGATTGATCTGGCTTGTAAACGGAGGCGGCATGATTTCACAAGACACATTATTTCCATGATCGGGGGTGGCCGCACTCCGACCATGAAGGTTTAATTGTCAAGGCGGGTGTCCAGGGCATCCCTCACCCCGTCTCCAAAGAGATTGAAAGATAGGACTATCAAAAGTATTGTAACTCCCGGGACCACCGACATTAGTATGTTTTCATGGAGAAACTGCTGGCCGTTGGAGAGCATTCCTCCCAGGCTCGGCATGGGAGGCTGGATTCCCAGACCCAGAAAGGAGAGACCGGCAATGATTAAAATCGTCTCCCCGATGTTCAGGCTTGCCAGCACCAGTATGGGGGATATGCAATTGGGAATGATGTGGCGAACTATTATGACGGCATCGCTAACACCTATGACCCTGGCAGCGGAAACATAATCAAGTTCCCTCACCGCCATGACCGATCCCCTTATCATTCTTGCAAAGGCCATGAGATTGGAGAGGCTCACAATGATTATGAGCTTTCCTATTCCTGTGCCCAGTGCCGCCATGATAGCAATGGCAAGGAGGATAAAGGGGATGGAGTTCCATATCTCAAGAAGCCGCATTATCACATTGTCTGTTTTGCCTCCGTAGTAACCGGCTATAATTCCGAGAAAAGTTCCGATGATGGTATTGAGAAGCACCGCGGTGATGCCGATGCCCATGGCCACCCGTATTCCGAAGAGATTCCTTGAAAATATGTCCCGCCCCATGTCATCGGTGCCGAGCCAGTGGCTGGGGGATATTCCCTGGGAAAGGGCTCCCCAGTCCGACTCCAGTGGATCATGGGGTGTTATGAAAGGGGCCAGAACCGCAAGGTATATTAAAATGATAAGTACCATCATGGATACCATGGCTGTGCGGTTTCCGGCAAGCCTTATCCACATCAGTTCCCAGGCTCCTCTCATGTGAAGGGATTTTTTCCGCTGTTTGTGCCATCCAATGGCAAAGGAGAGGATAAGCAGCAGCAGAGTCAAGATTCCGAATATGGAGTAGGATATCGGGTCTTCTTTTGATTTTGGCACCAGCAGGAGAAGCACGGCAGCCGAGAATATGAAGAGATAGAAGGTCCCCGACCGTGGAAGTATTATTATAAAGGATAAAATTTTATTCATATTTTACCCCTGGATTTATGGTGCGGTAGAATATATCCACCATTGTAAAGGATAAAATTTTATTCATATTTTACCCCTGGGTTTATGGTGCGGTAGAATATATCCATCATTGTAAAGGATAAAATTCTATTCATATCTCACCCTGGGGTTTATGGCACCGTAGAAGAGATCGACCATGAGATTCACCACCACATAGATAACCGATAGAATCAGGACGCATCCGAAAACGAGAGGTTCATCTCGCCGGAAGATTGCATTGACGGCAAGACGGCCCACCCCGGGCCAGGCAAATACGGTTTCCGTCAGCACGGCACCGGCAAAGAGACGGGCGATCTGGTTCCCTACATTGGTAGTTATGGGCATGAGTGCGTTTTTGAACGCGTGTTTCCATATAACCTTTGATTCCCTCACTCCCTTGGCCCGGGCGGTTCTAACATAATCCTCCTTGAGAACATCCAGCATGGATGAACGTGTGATTCGTGTGGTGGATGCCATGAGTGTGAATGAGAGTACAAAGGCGGGCATTATAAGGTGCCTGATGCCTTCAAGTGTGAACATGCTGCCCCCGTATCCCGAGGCCGGAAGAAGCCTGAGTTTCACCGCAAACAGGAATATGAGCAGTATCCCCGTGAAAAAAACAGGTATGGATATGCCGAAAAGTGCTGTGGTCATGGATGCATAGTCAAAAAAAGAATTGCGTTTGACAGCGGATATTATCCCGGCAGGTATAGAGACTGCAAGGGCCAGCATAAGGGCTGTGAAACCCAGCTCCAGGGTGGGTACCATTCTTTTCAGCACCACCGTGATCACATTCTCTTTGTAGTAGATGGATTGGAGTTCGCCGGTGAAAAAATTGGTCATCATCTTCACATACTGGATGTGCAGGGGTTTGTTCAGGGCATATTTTTCCCGGGTCAGCTCTATGGACTCCTCGGTGGCCCTTTCACCAAGAAGTATCACCGCAGGATCCCCCGGTGTGAGTTTCAGAATTGCAAAGATCATGGCCGATATAAAAATCAGCAGGGGAATAAGGAGAAGAAGTCGTCTGATGGTGTAGTTTATCAATCTATTTTCCCACACAGTGTTTTTAATCTGAGATGGAGGATGCCCCATAGTTTTCCAGATAATGAAATTGCGGCCTTGATCATTATTTCGGCCAGCAACGTAGGGGCGAACCTGTGTGTTCGCCCTTCACCAGGGCAGACACACAGGTCTGCCCCTACAAGATGGCGACACTGGCCGAAAAGATGATCAAGCCCGAAATTGCTTATCGTACTGTAGGGGCGGCCCCCTGTGGCTGCCCTCAAAGATGGATTGGCTGAAATATTTTTCTGGAAATCTATAAGTGAGTAAACATAGGGTAAATTAATGCCGATCTAACTTACTGATAACGCATGGACTCCTCCCGCAGGCCGTCCGCCAGGAGATTCAGGCCCACGACAAGGGATGCAATGGCAATGGAGGGCCACAGGGATGCCCAGGGGCTGCCCACAAGTATGAACTCCCGTCCCTTGGCCACCATGCTTCCCCAGTCCGGCGACGGTGGAGGCATTCCAAGGCCCAGAAATCCCAGGGTGCCCATGGCAAAGATGGCATAACCCACCCTGAGCATGGCATCAATTATGATGGGTCCCTTGGCATTGGGCAGAATCTCCATGAAGAGAATGTAAAAGAGGCTCTCCCCCCGGGTCTCGGCGGCCCGGACATAGTCCCGGGTGCGAATATCCAAGGTAAGACTCCTCACAAGACGGGCAACCCCCGGGGTACCCACAATGGCAATGGCTATGACCACGTTGACCGCAGATGCCCCAAGGGCTGCCACAATTATGAGGTAGAGAAGTATCACGGGAATTGACATCATGGCATCGAGAAGACGCATGATTATCTCGTCCAGCCACCCTCCCTTGTAACCGCTGATAAGACCCAGGGATGCACCCACGAAAAGGGCGGCCAGGACTCCCCAGATGGCAGTGCCTCCCGGGAGCCATATTTTTTCGTTCACCGGCAGGATAACCAGCACAATACGGGCTCCGTAAGCAAGCCTTGCCCATATATCCCGGCCCAGCTCATCGGTGCCCAGGGGATGGGCCATGGAGGGTCCCTGGTTGGGGGCCTTCCAGTCCTGTTCCATGGGGCCGTAGGCCGTTATATAAGGGGCAAAAAGGGCAACAAATACCCAGAACAGCACAATGACAAGCCCTGTCACCGCTGTGGGGGAGGAGAGGAGAATCCCCATGGCCTCCTTCATTTTTCTAAGTCCGCCGGGATGTTCCGCCATCACATCTCCGGGGAGAGGAGGTGAAGAGGGTTCCCCGGATACCGGAGGAGAAGAGGGTTCCCCGGATACCGGAGGTGAAGAGGGTTCCCCGGGTGCTGCATACCGAGGGGCTGATTCTTCCTGGGACAATGATTTTCCAGGTTCTAAAAGGGTCTTTTCCACCATAATATCTCCATCATGAGTAACGAATCCTGGGGTTAAGGAAGGTGTAGAGCACATCGGCAAAAAGCTGGGTACCCACGGCAAGCAGCACCATTATCATGGTGCCGGCCTCTATGGCGTTTACATCCTTGTAAAGGGCAGAGTCGAGAAGATACTGCCCCAGCCCGGGATATCCAAACACCACCTCCACAATGACTATGCCGCCCATGAGCCAGTTAACATGGAGCATTATAACCGTGATGGGGGCAATGAGGGCATTTTTGGCAGCATGTTTCAAAACAACCTTCCAGAAGGGAAGACCCTTTAAAAATGCAGTCCTGATATAGGCCGAACGCATCACTTCGGCCATGCTGGCCCGGGTTATGCGCAGGACATAGCCAAGTTCAATGAGTGTAAGGGTCAATACCGGCAGCACAAGCATGTCAAGCCGCTCCCAGGGTGCCTTTTCTCCGAACACGGCAGCACCGGGAACCAGCTCCAGCCAGTGGGACATGATTAGTATCAGAAAAATTCCTGTGGCAAACTCAGGGATAACCGAGAATATCATGCCGGTGACGGAGAGGAAACGATCTTTGAAGGAACCCTCCTTGATGCCCGCAATCATGCCCAGGACCAGGGCCAGGGGCATTACAATGACAAAGGCTATGCCTGCAAGGACCAGGGAGTTGCGAAGGCGGATGAATATACTCTTGTCAACGGGGCGTCCGGTTCTGAGGGAGACCCCGAAATCGCCCCGGAGAAAGCCTTTTTTCAGGGGGATGTAACTCTGGGGGCCTCCGCTGCTCACCATCCAGCCGGAACCTGCAACAAAGCTCCATACCTCACGGCCGGAGCCCTTTTCCCACATCACAGCACTGTTGTTTCTGTCAACTCCCCAGAAAAAGGAGGAGCCGTCCTCGGCTTTTATCCAGCGGCCGTTATCCTTACGGGTTACGATCTCATGGTCCGGGGAGCCCTCATCCTTATTCACCGGCTGCCTGATGTGAACCAATATATTTTCGCCGTCAAGGCTCCAGCGCATGAGGGTATCATTTTCGCCCCGGGCCCACCACTCCTGGAATCCCTTTTCCGTTTCAATGCGAACCAGATCAAAACCGGTTTTGCTCTGGGCACTCCAGTCGCTGCCCATGAGCCAGAACCAGTAGCGCTGGAGCAGGGGCCTGTCCAGTCCCTGCTGGGCCAGAAAAGATGCCTCCTGCTCCGGCGTGATAAAGGCGCCAAGGACGTTCTTTGCCACATTGCCCGGGGATGACTCCACAATCATGAAAACGGAAATGGATACCAGAAACATGGTAATGATGACCAGAAAGAGGCGTCTGATAATAAATTTCGCCATAATTATCCTTTTTATAAGCCGTCAGTTGTCCGCCATCGGTAGTCAGCACTCAGCCATCAGCCAACAGCTTTCATGTTTCGTTATAGCAGATGATTGCCATGGTCGTTGTATGAAAGCCGTCAGCATCAGCAGTCAGCCAACAGCTTTCATGCTTCGTTGTGGCAGATAATTGCCATGGTCGTTGTATGAAAGCCGTCAGCATCAGCAGTCAGTTAACAGCTTTCATGTTTTGTTATGGCAGATGATTGCCATGGTCGTTATCCGAAAAGGTGTGTAGGGGCCTGGAGTCGATTTCCAGGCCCGGAGAGGAAAATGGATGGTATCAGGCATTGACCCAAATTTCATCAGCTTTGAGATAGAGGCTGGGGTGGGCCACAACCCCTTCAACACGCTTGGATGCTATTGTCCAGACATTAATCCAGAAAGCGTTGGCAATGGAGCCCCTCTCCTGCTGAATCTTCTCTAATTTGCAGAATATCTTGCGTCTTTTTTCCACATCAAGGGTTCCGTTGGCCTGGGTAAGAAGCTCGGAAAACTCCTTGTCCACCCAGCGGGACTCGTTCCAGGGAGCGGGTTTTCCATCGGCATCCGCCACATATCCAAGGTTCAGCACCATGGTTCCCACCGGGCGATGGGCCCATGTCGTGATGCCAAGATCCACCTCTGTCCACTTCTCCCAGTACTGGGAGTTGGGCATGGTCTGGATATTTATCCTGAAACCTGCGGGCAGGGCATCCTGCTTGACGATCTCGGCATACCGTACAATCTCCTTCCAGCCGCTGCCCACGGCCAGATTGACATCAAGACCGTTGGGATATCCAGCCTCGGCAAGGAGCTGTTTTGCCCTTGCAGGATCGTACTTGGGGGTCTCTATGGGGCAGTATTCGGGATGTTTGGGACTCACATGGACATCCTGGCCTTCCATTCCCTGTCCGAAATATGCCAGTGCAAGGATCTTCTCCCGATGCTGGCACAGCTTCAGGGCCTGGCGGACCCGGTTATCGGACCAGGGTTTCATGTCCACCCTCATTCTCATGACCCTTGTCTGGTTTGTGGTTACCGCATGGAGGTTTACCCTGGGATCGCTGCGGAGGGCCTGGTAGGCTTCGGGTGCACTCAGGTCGCTGAAGTCGATCATGTCGATCTCACCGGCCTGTATGGCTGATATCATGGGGGCCATCTCGGTTCCCATGTCAACAAACTCAATGGTGTCGAGATAGGGCAGGAGCTTTCCGTCCGGAGCCTTTTTCCAGTAGTTGTCCCGACGGGTGAGGAGGCAGCGCTCGCCCTCCACAAACTCCTTGATCTCATAGGGACCCGTGCCGTGGGGGGCCTTGATGAAATCCCCCTCAAAGGTACGGTGATTCATGACCATGGCAGGATAGTGGAAAAGGTGTTCCGGTACAGCTATCTCCGGGGTTTTAAGGTGGAGCTTTACCTGATGGGAGGATACCTTCTCGATGCCGGAAGCATCAAGATAGCCGTCGATCATCCCTTTCATGGAGGAGCCCACGCCGTCGTCCAGCCACTGATGGAAGGTGAAAATCACATCATCTGCATTGAACTCATCGCCGTTGTTGAACTTTACGCCCTTTCTCACATTGAGAGTCCATGTTTTAAGATCCTCGGCGGCCTCCCAGCTCTCCAGGAGATAGGGGTGGGTTATGTTGTTCTCATCTGTGTAGGTGAGATACTCGGCCACCTGGCGAAGCTGATTGGTGGGACTTATCCAGGAAAACTGGGAAGGGTGGGTCACCTTGTGAACAGGTGCGGCAATGCGGATTTTGCCCCCCCTTTTGATTCCGGAGGCATGGGCCTTTACAGGAAATCCCAGCCCCGCCATCTGGACAGCGGCTGTGGCCGAGAGGCCCAGCATGGTGGCAAGACGGATAAACTCCCGCCGGTCCATTTTTCCTTTGTCAAAGTCGTTTTTCAAGTCTCTTACCGCGGGATGAATGCTTGGGGTCATGTTCTCTCCTTCCTGTTTGTTTGATTTAGATTTAACTTATAGTTATATAAGGATTTTCATCTCAATGGCCTTTTCCTATAACATAATGGTTCATAATTATCAATCTATAATATGAACTATATCAAGATTATACATACTTGTTTTGATATTTATGTTTTTCCTTCTATGAATATTTTTAATATATTTCTCAGGTATCAAGTCATTAACACAAAAGCATTTAAAATCTTATTTGATATATTATAGATTTTCAGAAAAATATAGACTTCCAGAAAAATATTTCAGCAAATCCATTCTCAATGGCAGTTTTTTAATGCAAATTGACAGATGAAGCATGTCTGAAAATTTTTTTTTGAACAAAATCCGTTCCAGGGTGTCAATGATATTAAACAGGCATGGCTGACATTCAGCCAACCCTGAAGATCAAAATTTGTATCTTAATTTTCACAATTAACCTTACCACTATTTTGGAGGCAGATCATGAAAAAAATCCTTTTTTTTACATCCCTTTCCGTAATATTTATCATGGGAACCATTTATGTACCCAAGGCCCATGCAGTTGGTTCAAAGGATCGTCAACTTATAAAGGGCATCATAATTGGTACCGGGGCCGCCATTGTGGGGGCTGCTGTCATAAATGAGATCAACAGAAGTGCCCCTGTCCGTTCCCATACTTCTGTAATAACTTATACTGCACCATCAACTTATA
>JADGBO010000055.1:0-1706 GCA_015231465.1 Desulfamplus sp. | reverse complement strand
CTGCACCATCTAATTATAATGATCCATATCGCTATACAGAGCCATCCCCCAGGGCAAGAGGAACCAGCAACGTTGAAAGGAGACACAGGTATAAGAAACATGCTTCTCCTCCCTGTCATGTAAAGCCCGGTTGCTGCCCTGGAGAATCTTACGGCCGGCCAAAGGGGTACTGGGGTGTTGAAAGGATATGGGTGGAGCCGGTTTATGGCACCCGCTGGAATCCAGGCCACTACAATAAAAGGGGAAGATGGGTTGAAGGCAAATATGATAGGGTTATCATACGGGAGGGTTACTGGCAGGAGAGGCGTGTCTGGGTAAGCAGGCGATGAGGGATGTTCCGGTTCACTTGAAAGTCCAATTCACTGAATTGAATTGAATTGAATTGAATTGAATTGAATTGAATTGAATTGAATTGAAGCGGAAAAGCCGGACAGAAGGTTTTCCGCTTGGGACCTTTTCCTGAAAATGAGAAATCATGACCCACGAGAACGAAGAAGAGCTGATCCGTAAACTTAAACAGGGCAGCCAGGGGGCCTTTGAGTCCCTTTTTGACAAATATCATAAACGCATTCTTGCCATTGCCTGGGGTATCACCCTGGACAGGGAGGAGAGCTTAGAGATTGCCCAGGATGTTTTTGTCAGTGTATATCAAAACATCCATACCTTCCGGGGGGATTCCGGTCTTATGACATGGATGCGTAAAATAACAGTGAACATCTGCCTTAACTGGAAACGAAAATGGATCAGAAGGCTCAGATGGAGCCATCACTCCATTGACCAGGGAGAGATTGATCATTCTGAACTTGGGGATCCAGGAGGGGTAACCCCTGAAGAGTCATATATTGAACTGGAATTTCAACACCTGTTAATGGATCATGTTGCCCTCTTGCCGGAAAAGATGCGTACTGTTTTTGTTCTAAGTGTCATTGAAAATCTGTCCTGTCAGGAGATTGCAGATACCCTGGGCATAAAGACCGGCACCGTGAGATCCAGGCTTCACAATGCACGCCGGCATCTCAGCCAGGCCATTGAAGGGATAATTGAAGGGATTTGAAACTTTAAAATTACGGCATTGATTTTAAAAACCCAGGTGTTGTAAGTTAGTAAAAAAAATACCATTGTGGAGAAGCGGGGAGATATGGGATTAAATTTTGACAAAAAAAGAAGGTCTCCTGTTTCAGATGAAACAAAGTGGGATGATACAATAAAGTCCATTGAAGCATCGTTCCAGGAAGCCGTGAACCGACCTTTTTCAGCAGATGAGATATTTGGGCTTAAAAGACGTATCCTGGAGAAGACCATACATGGAAGCAAGGGTGCTTCACATGGATGGAAGCTGTCATGGCCCAAAAGTATTCCTGGAATTTACCTGCGGCTTACATCCCTTGACTTGCGGCTTACCTCCCTTGCCGCAATTACTGTGATGGGCATCATCTTGATCACAGGGCTGCTATTGAACGATATGCCGTATGAAGAGATTCCATATAACGCCCAACATGACAGTCATCTGCCGCAAATAAGCATGAAAGCAATAAGAGACTTGAACGGCACGGATTTTCATATAAAAAGCCCTTACAGCTTGAATGCGGGAACCATTGAGTTGACCAATGTTGAATCCCAATCCGGGGAACCCAGTGCCATAGTCTCGTCGGTCAAAGGGGATGTGACATCCGTCATGATTCTGGAAACCCTGGAAAATAGACATA
>JADGBO010000054.1 GCA_015231465.1 Desulfamplus sp. | reverse complement strand
ATCAGGGGGGAATCGGATTTTGTGGTGGTTTTTCCGAAAGCTTCGTGGGCATTGAAGTTCTCAAGGGCGGTTGTCAGGGATCCTTTATCTTCCTTGAAAAATTCCTTGCCTTGCGTTGCTTGAATCAATATTTCCGGCACACTGAACACAAATGTCCGTTTCAGGCATGATCATCAACCTTGCAAAGGGGATTGGTTCTTCACAGTCTCTACATAAGCCGAAGTCGGGATTATGAATCTTGAGCAAGGCTTTTTCTAATTTTGACAGTGTGTGTTTGGCTCTCTCCAACGCGGCTTCATTAATACTTTTACTGTTTATGGCTTCCATTCGAGTGATTCTCCCAATGGCGTTATCCGGGGGAATGGGTCTTGTCAGTTGTTTATATGAGGCGATGTTTTTTTTTATTACTTTCATATTCTCATTAAGCGTCTTCTCAAATTTTATTTTTTGTTCTTTTTCCATAGGATGGTCTCTTTTAAAGGGTCATATAAAAATCTGTACATTATTCCTGTTCCGCATCTCATTGGGCTTCCTGCCATAAAAAAGCCAGTGTTTTTTTACCCAGAACCGTATCCTGAAAAACTGTTGTGGCTGATTTATACCCAGCTATTCCCGCACAGACGTGGAGGGGAAGCAAGTGTTCTTCCCTGGGGTGGCAGTATCGGGCATGGGGAGCATTTTCCCAATGAATCAGACGTTCTTCAACTTGGGACGGATTCAGGGCCGGATCAGTGCAGGTCTCTATAAGCCAATTCTGGAAAGCCTCATTTTCAGGATCTGTATCTTTGGGGTTCAGCGTTGATTTACCAAAGGCGTGCATATTGTGGAATGAAAACCCGGAGCCAAGTATCAGAATGTTTTCCCGACAAAGAGGGGATAGAGCCCGACCAATCGCCAAATGACTTGACGGGTCCAGATCTGCCGTCAGGGATAATTGGATACAGGGGATATCCGCCTTGGGCACCATGAGTTTGAGTGGTACAAAAACCCCGTGGTCGAGTCCCCTGGCGGGGTCCAGCTTGGATTTGATCCGGGCTTGAGTCAATAAGGTGTATATTTTTTCTGCCA
The DNA here is from genome assembly GCA_015231465.1 of Desulfamplus sp. GTDB lineage: Bacteria > Desulfobacterota > Desulfobacteria > Desulfobacterales > Desulfobacteraceae > Desulfamplus. The sequence continues at coordinate 16,086 of JADGBO010000054.1, read as the reverse complement.
GGTCCGGAGCGCCAGGGACTGGGTAATCAATTTTATAGGCCTGTTCCGGAAAACCAAAATAGTCGTAAATCAATTCGGGAGATGGATTGGCTGTTATGACCGGGATATCCCTTTCCCAATGAGCACTGATAACAAGGATTTCCTTTGGCCGAATTAATTGATCAGGGATCTGTTGTAAAAAAGAGACCAAGGCTGTATGCCCCCCATGATCCATTAGGGGCAAGGGGCCACCGCCATGGGGAATATATAAAATTGAAGCGGATTGATTCATACAAAGACTCCTTGGATAAGTGGTTTTGGTTAACAAATTCGAACTTTTATCTTTGATTTTGCGTTATGTTGACTTGTCCAGGTCAGGCTTTGAAAAATGCGTTTGATAATTCTATACTACAAGAGAATCAATCCGGCCACCCAGGACATGGGATCTGCATCAGGATGGGGATTCTTTACAGCTTTTTCACTATTCCATCCTGCCGATTGCATGAGCTTTTTGACGTTAATACCAAATCCGGACATGGATGGCCTGGCTTTGTCAGGATTACGGCACTTTCCCGCATTTGACAGAACATTACAGGTAACATGGGACAGGCACCAGATGTTTTTACAGGAACCTCCGGCAAAGCCCCTTGCATGTGTAAATCCCTTCTCTTTCGCTCTCAACTCGGAAATTGCAACAATTTCATGGAGTAACTGCATTACCTCACGTTGCTGTTCAGAGAACATAATGCTTGATGGGATATCAATTTTAACCACTATTGCGTGCGTACTCTCTTTTTGCCAGATTCGAAAACCAGATGGTCCTGACACGTGAGGAGGACAACTTGGTGCTTTGGCGTACTGTTCACATGGGGGATCTCCATTGCAAAAAGCGGCCAGGTCATCTTCTACCTGGATGTCTGAAGATGCAATGACTCTTGCATCGCTTGCTCCAAGTTGAATCGCAACATCTAACAAGTCTTCCAAGATTGTCTCCAAATGTACCCCCTATCCAAGAGTGGCATTATGATGTGTATAATATCTTTCCATTGAAATCTTGCTTTTTCTTCATGGGTGTGTTTTATCTGGTAGATATAAGTTGCTGCCGGACAAATCAAGTTTTTTTAGCGTATAACTCAGGAATAATATGGTACACAGGTTATGAATAAAGTCGGACTGCTGCGGTTGTTTCATAGCCGGAAATTAACGACATCCTTGAAATATGTATGGTAAAAAATGATTAATCCCACAATTGAAGAATCCCTTCGTCTTTCCTTCTTGAACTCGAAGCGTATTACCGTGCTGACGGGGGCCGGTGTTTCGGCTGAGAGTGGTATCCCCACATTTCGAGGCTCTGAAGGCTATTGGACTGTCGGGTCAAAAAATTATCACCCCCAGGAAATAGCCACATACGCCATGTTTGGTAAAATGCGGCATGAAGTATGGAAATGGTATTTATACCGCCTCGGTGTTTGCCGCTCAGCTAAGCCCAATCCCGGCCATCTGGCCATTGTAGAAATGGAGCAGATATTGGAAGACAGATTTACGTTGATTACTCAAAATGTTGATGGATTGCACATAAGGGCCGGGAACAGTCAGAAAAAAACGTACCAGATACATGGGAATATTGACTATATGCGGTGTGATAAATTCTGCTCCATGACGATTTATCCGATTCCAGATGACATACCCCTTATCTCAAGAGGTGACGATTTGTCCGGTAAAGATTGGCAACTTTTGAGTTGCCCCGGGTGTGGATGTCCAACTCGACCCCATGTGTTGCTGTGGGATGAAAGTTATAACGAAGAGTATTACCGCTTTCACAGTGCTCTGAAGGTTGCAGAAGAAACTGATTTGTTGTTTATTGTAGGTACAACAGGGGCAACGAATTTGCCAAACCAGATCGTTACGCAGGTGCTCTATCAAGGAGGAACAGTGATTGATCTTAACATTGAAAAAACTCGATTTTCTGAAATGGCCCTCTCAAGCAATCAGGGCTTTTTTTGGCAAAGCCCCAGTGGTGAGGCTTTACCTCAGATAGCGGAGATACTAAAAAGAACCCCTTTTTGATTATGATTTAAACCTGGGGTGTCTAAAAACCCGCTTTTGGGGCAAATTTCTTTGCTCGGTTTTTTGGCATATCAATATTGACCACAGCAATTGCCCTGATTGATTTAGAACCAAAATTAAAGAAGGTCAAATAGTGCTCAAGCCGAAAATGGCGATTTAGACACCCCACCCCAGGTCATATTATAAAGCTAAATACTACAAACTGAAAGCAAAACGGGGTGCTAAAAAGGCGATAGTGGCTATTGCACACCGAATTGGAAAAGCAATTTACAATATTATTGATCTTGGCGAAGACTTTCTAACATCCTCACAAAAGCAAAGCGCAATTAACAATCTGACAAAGAAAGCTGCTGCACTATGATACAATGTTGTTTCTTGTAATGTTTGATTATTAACAAAACAGATTGAACGGTAATGGTCAAATTAGGCCATTTACATCATAAAAAATCAGAATTTATTTTTACGCTAAAAAATTGGTTAAGTTTGTTTTATTGTACTGGAGAGCCTTGAATTAGTATAAAAAGAAGTCGGGATAAGAAGTGAAGCCGTTTGAGCACGAATATAACATGATTGGTCGGCCTTGTGCCACAACAAACTGTTAGTCTTTCATTGAAAGAACTACGCATATAAAACTATTTAAAGTAAGGCCGACACTTACTAATTTTTGGAATCACAGAGTAATAAAATATATTATTTTTATCAAAAAAGAATAGGCTGCCAATACCTTTAACAACACATTGTTTTTTAATTGTTTTGCAAACTTTTATAGTCTTAAAAGTAAAGGGATAGTTGTATTTTTTTGCAGGTACGGTGTTTCATATAACGCAAGCTTCAGCCGCGCCGTTTAGGCGTCGGCTGGAAGCACTTGTTCGCATTAAGATATTCTTTCAACTTCAATATTTAGAGTCTGTGCAATCCGTTTTGCCATGTCAGGAGAATGAAGTGGAACCCATGTCAAGACCGTTTTTGAGTTTTTTAAGCTACATCACGTATATTTTGTTTTGTGTTATAGCTGATTAAAAATCATTAATAGCAGGCTCAAAATATTTAAATCCTGCTTGTATGATAATATCCTCTAAAACAAATCCGATCTCGCCTTTTTTCTTTAACTCCTCGACCATCCTTTGCTGAATTCGAGCATTTACATGAAGACGTTTTCGATGTGGTGGTAACTTTTGTTTGGGTTTTCCTCTTTTTTAGAAGGGGCTTGAGTTCAGAATGTATAAAAGTGGCCAAGGATGCTAAGAATTTGAATCCAAAATTTGACAGACCTAAATTCAAATATAATTACAACAGTTTTACAGGAGTTCTGGTAATTTCCAGAATATCCTGTTTTTCAAGACGTCTGCCCAAGGCAGCACTTTGGCATTTTATGGTTTCAGTTATGAATTTTAATTTCAGAGGATCATATGGAATATCCATGGCATCAAGATATTTTTTTACAAGCCCCTTGCCGCAAAGCACATTGATAAAGTACATCTCATTCTCAAACAGCCCAAAGCCTGTTTTGGCATGGGTTCCTGCAACATGGCTCATTGCTGACTCTCCAAAAAACGGGGTACAGTAATGGAGAAGGGATTCTCCTGTCTGCTCCATGCATATATCACTGACGTAACCGTAATACTTTTTGAATGTTTCTGTATCATTGACATTAAGATTGATGTCATAGCCCTGTTTACGAAGGAACCGACCCACTGTAAAGAGATCTGCAATTCCGTTTCTCTCGCCAATACCAAGTGCCGACAGCTCCACCACAGTGGCACCGGCCTTTACACCCATTAGTGTGTTGGCGGAAGCCATGCCAAGGTCATTGTGACAGTGTACACTGATTCGTGTCAGCTCATGGCATGGGTCATGTGCGAGCCGGTTGGACTTACTTCCCTCTCTTTGTATATTTTGTACTGCAAACTTGATACAATCATGAAACTGATCCGGTGCCATGATACCCGATGTGTCAGGCAGGGAGATAATTTCAATTCCCAGCTCTCCTGCAAGAAAATTTGATACAAACACAAGGAGTTCCATAGAAACAGCCCCTATATCCAGTACAGCAACGGATATGACGGCATTTTCTACTTTGGATCGTATGGAATCCACAGCACTCCTGATGGCCCCCAATTGCTCCAGACCATGCATTGCAGCAGTTTTTCTCCTCCCCTGCATGGTATCGGTTTTTAGCTTCCCATGAATCACATCCATTTTTAAATCATGGGGAATATGGGCATGGAGATGATAGTTCTTAATCCCCGTGGCCACAAGGGCGGGGACATCTTGTTCCCATGCCCTTCCCATTCCTGCCAGACTGATCCGAAATCCTCTTTTTACGGCCATATTTTGAAGGTGTGTTATATGCTCCTGCTCGGTTGAATGTGCAGGAGCATAACCGGCCTGACAGACATCCACACCCAGCGTTTCCTGGAATTCAAGAATATTCTCCCGCTGGAGTTTGGAAAAGACAATACCCCTGTGCTGCATCCCCTCCCGAATAGTCTCATCAATTATTGTTATGTTGTTCCCATCCACACCAGGTTGAATAATGATGCCCTTATCCATAACCATATCATATCCTCCTTAAATTTCTCATTTTGCTTACTGGATGACGTCTTTACAACCTTTTAGATTAAGTTTTCAAGAGTATTAAGTCCTCAGGTTTACCACTATATATTGTGGTCGTGGCTTGCTCAAAAATACTATCTGCTGTAGCCATTCGGAGAACTTATGACTGACGAGTTAAGTTGAAAAAAAAACGATTTCCAATTATATTGAAAATCATGCTATACAGATTATTATGAAAAATCTTGAATAATAACTGAATACAACCATAAAAAACAAAAGGAGAATAAACATGGCCGATCTTAAACTGAATGAGATCAAATCACTGAAGTACGACAGACCTGAAATAAAAAGGGGATACACCGACCACTCCCTTCACATTAATGTTTCCTTAAAGGAGATTGCCATCAAACCCGTGGATGAAAATGTCAAGGAGAAGTTCATAGGCGGCAAGGGCTATGATCTCTGGTACATGTGGAATTCTGTAACCGGCGGGACAAAATGGAGTGACCCTGAAAACCCCATCTGCATCTCATCCGGCCCACTGGGCGGTACCCCTGGTTATCCTGGTGGCGGAAAGAGCATTGTGACAACAATCTCTCCCCTCACAGGAATTCCTATTGATTCCAACGTTGGCGGCTATTTTGGGCCATACAAGAAATTTTCCGGATTTGATGTACTGGAGCTTACAGGAAATTCCGAAAAAGAAGTAGTCATTTTCATTGATGGAATTGAGTCAACCATAAAAATCTATGAAGTATCCGGCCTCACCGACGACTCCTATGAGTTGTCCATGGCCCTTACCGACTATTTTGATAAGGAAAAACCTGTTAATATCTCTGTTGTTTCAACTGGTTCTGCCGCAAAAAACACAGAGCTGGGATGCCTCAATTTCACATGGTTCGATGCAAAGCGTAAAAGGGTCAGATATAAACAGGCAGGTCGAGGCGGTATCGGAACCGTCTTTGCCCATAAAAATATCAAGGCAGTTGTGGCAAGATGGGGAAGCGTGTCCTTAAAAATAAATCAGCCGGCGGATATGGAAGCCATGAAAGAAGTTACCAAACTCCACGCCGGCGAAATCAACTCCCTGGATCCCAAACAGAATCGCATGGCCCTTGTGGGAACCACACACCTGGTACCCATCATGAACGACCATGACTGCCTGCCGGTGAACAATTTCCAGTATGGCATGCATCCTGAATCCAAAGTGATAGGCGAAGAGGTTTACGAACATATTTTTGACAAAGGCTTTGACGGCTGCTGGCGGGGTTGTGCAGTGGCCTGTGCCCATGGTGTAAAGGATTTTGTTCCCTTTACAGGCCCCTACAAAGGCCGGAAAGTTTTTGTGGATGGCCCCGAATATGAAACCGTTGCAGGATGCGGTTCAAATCTTGGTGTATTTGACCCGTTTTTCATCCTTGAGATGAATTTCTACTGTGACACATACGGAATAGATACCATTTCAATCGGCACAGGCATAGCCTTTGTCATGGAGTGCTTTGAGATGGGCCTCATCACCACCGAGCACACCGGCGGCATGGATCTGAGCTTTGGGAACCGCTTAAATGCCCTGGAACTTCTACACCAGATGGCAAGGGGTGAAGGCTTCGGCATGATCGTTGGAAAGGGCATCCGTAAAATGAAGGAGATATTTGCCAGGGATTTTGGAGCCGATCCCGCCATCATGCAGGACATCGGCATGGAGTCCAAGGGGCTGGAGTTCTCCGAGTACATGACCAAGGAGTCCCTTGCTCAGCAGGGAGGATATGGCATGGCACTTAAAGGCCCCCAGCACGACGAGGCATGGCTCATATTCCTCGACATGGTACACAACTTCATGCCTACATTTGAGAACAAGGCAGAAGCACTGCACTGGTTCCCCATGTTCCGTACCTGGTTTGGACTGTGCGGATTGTGCAAACTCCCCTGGAACGACATCGTACCCGAAGACAACAAGGAGACAAGGGAGCCTGCCAAGGTGATGAAGCATGTAGGGTGGTACGCTGATTTTTTCAGCTCTGTCACCGGCAGAAAGATAACACCAGACGACATTATTCCCATGAGTGAGGCTGTCTACAACTTCCAGAGACTCTTCAACCTCAAGATGGGATACGGCACAAGGGAGCACGACACCCTGCCTTACCGTGCAGTAGGCCCTGTCACTGTCAATGAGTACCTCTCACGGGAAGAGCGTTACGACAAGGCTCTCACAGAAAAACATGGCGAAGATATAAATGGCATGGATGCGGAAAAAAAGGTGGCTCTGCTTCGCAAGCACAGGGAGGGAGAGTACGAAAAACTAAAAGATGCGGTCTACAAGAGAAGAGGATGGACATCCAACGGCATTCCCACTGTCGAAACAGTAAAGCGCCTCGGCATTGATTTTCCAGATGTCATGGAGCTGCTTAAATCCAATGGTGTTGAATAGCCTGTCAAAAAACATCTCGGTCAAGACCAAATTATGTTTTTTCTATAGACTTCCAGAAAAATATTTTAGCAAATCTATTCTGAAGGGCAGCCACACAGGGCTGCCCCTACAGTACGATTGCCAATTTCATTATCTGGAAAAGTATAATACAGTTAAAACATTCCTGATAACGGCAATGATTCACATTGCATCACAATTGAATGGATGAAAATCCCCAAACGACGGGGAATTTCTTATAACGTCCATGGCGGTATCACCGCCATGGACGTTATATAGATTTCCAGGCAACCTTCATATGCCCCACAAAAACTTATACACCGTTACTAAGGAATGGATTTTAAATAACGTGCCCACTTAAATCAGGGAGCACGGGCGTTCCGCCCGCTTAGTTTAAATCAAAATGAGAAAGTTGTTTTGTACTCATTTCTAAGCATATCAGTAATCAAGTGACGAAACTTCCAGAGCATTGGTCTGGATAAAGTTTCTTCTCGGTTCAACCTCTTCCCCCATGAGCAGTGTAAAAATATCATCCGCTTGTTCAGCATCTTCAACATTAACCTGAAGCATCACTCTTTTTTCAGGATCCATAGTTGTCTCCCACAACTGATCAGGGTTCATCTCCCCAAGACCTTTATAACGCTGGATGGATATTCCTTTTTTGGCATCCCCCATTATATGGTGAAAAAACAGAGCCGTATCATCGCATACAACCATTTTTTCGGTTGTACCGGTCGGACAAATTTTAAAGGGGGGTATGTTCATTGCCTGAATTTTATCAAAATTTTTCAGCATTATCTTGTAATCATTGGTTGAAATAAGACTCTTTCCCACTCTAAGTATTAACTTGTCCACGGAAGCCAGGGCCGCATTCTCGGAACGGTTACCCTCCATTACATCCATTTCGTAAATATCAAACTCACTGCTGTACTCCATATCGCCGGTAACATAACCTGCCTGATCAAGGGTAGATTTAAGATTTATCATGTTATCCTTGTTCTGGAGAAAAAATTTATCCCTCAGATCAGAGCGGATCAGTATTGTTAAAAGATCAATATCATACTCCTTTCTCTGGAGACGATCCACGGCATTGTAATAGTCGGACAGATCCTTCAGAAAGGTGTACAGTTCATCGTCATTTAGAGGAGTCTCCCTGTTGGCGATATAAACATCCTTTTGCTCACAGATTCGTCTTACAAGATAGTCCCTGTACTCGGCTTCATCCTTAAGGTAGATGCCGCTTTTACCCTTGCCAACCCTGAACAGGGGAGGCTGTGCAATATAAAGATACCCTCTGCTGATAAGATCCGGCATCTGGCGATAGAAAAAAGTCAGCAAAAGTGTCCTGATGTGGGATCCGTCAACATCAGCATCGGTCATGATCACCACCTTATGATACCGTATTTTTTCAATGTCATACTCCTCCTTACCGGCACCGGTACCAAGAACGGTGAATATGTTTTTGATCTCATCGCTTCTGAGAATTTTATCGAATCTTGCTTTTTCCACATTGAGAATTTTACCCTTTAAGGGCAAAATAGCCTGAAAACGTCTGTCCCGCCCCTGTTTGGCACTTCCGCCGGCAGAATCTCCCTCCACCAGGAAAAGTTCCCTCTCCTTGGGATCCGCAAACTGACATTCTGCAAGTTTGCCGGGAAGGGTGGAATCCATGAGCGTACCTTTTTTCCTGGCAAGCTCCCTTGCCCGTTTTGCAGCATCCCTGGCCCTTGCGGCATCAACAGCTTTCATCAATATTTTTTTTGCAACAGATGGATTTTCTTCAAGGAAAAAGGAAAGTTTTTCATTTACAAGGGACTCCACAATACCCTTGACGTCACTGTTTCCCAGTTTCGTTTTTGTCTGACCTTCAAACTGGGGATCCATAACCTTTACACTGACAATTGCGGTCAGGCCCTCACGGACATCATCACCGCTTATTTTGACACTCTGTTTATTTTTTGGAAGATTGCCGGAGGATGCATATGTATTTAAACTTCGTGTAAGGGCACCCTTGAATCCGGAAAGGTGAAATCCACCTTCAATGGTGTTTATATTATTGGCAAAGGAGTAAAGCTTTTCCTTGAAAGTCTCATTATACTGAATAGCAACTTCCACCTGGACATCACTCTTTTCCCCTTCAATTAAAATAGGATCGTGGAGTGCTGAAAGATTTCTATTAAGATACTCCACAAAGGATACAAGGCCTCCCTCATAGCAGAATTCATCCTTTTCAGCAGATCTCTCGTCCTCAATGAGAATTTTCACACCCTTATTAAGAAATGCAAGCTCCCTCATTCGCCTTGAAAGTTTTTCGTACTCAAATTCATTTTCGTTCATAACCGTAAAGTCCGGTATGAAAACGATTCTTGTACCCCTTTTTTCGGTCTTTTCATCCTTCAGTGTCAACTCACACTGTTTAATACCCTTGGAGTATCTCTGGTAATAAACCTTGCCGCTTTTGTAAACTTCCATCTCAAGTTTTTCAGAAAGGGCATTCACAACAGATATGCCGACGCCATGGAGTCCACCTGACACTTTGTAGGAATCCTTGTCAAATTTTCCACCGGCATGGAGTTTTGTCATGACAACTTCAGCAGCAGGCATATTTTCAGTTTCATGCATCTCAACAGGAATACCCCTGCCGTTATCTTCCACACTGACACTCATATCTGTATGGATAACAACGGTAATGGTATCACAGTAACCTGCCATGGCCTCGTCAATGCTGTTATCCACAACTTCATAAACCAGATGATGGAGTCCCTCGGTTCCAACATTGCCAATATACATGGAAGGTCGCTTACGCACAGCCTCAAGGCCTTCAAGTATCTTGATATTACCAGCCCCGTAATCCTCGGCATTCATGGAGGATGTATCAAATTTATTAGAGGATTTATTTACATTATCTTCCGGCAGCAGATTATTTACTTCAGGCATGTTCATTTCAATATTTCCCATTTAACACCCGCGGACACCTTTTTTAATCAAACGGACATGGCCATGATTGCACAGACAAATCCTTTATCATCATGGCCTTTTATTATACAGGGATTTCGATTGTCCTTTATACTAACAATCACGTCATCACCTTTCATGGCATTTAAGACTTCTATAAAATATTTAGGATTGAAGGCACTCTCCACATAATCTCCGGTATATCCAATTGCAATGACCTCCTTGGATTCCCCTATTTCAGGATTTGTTATTGTGGCAACCAGCTCATTTTCCTTGAAATTGAAAATAACACTCTTGAAATCATCGGAAACCAGTATGGACATTCTCTTCATCATCATCATAAAAACAGTACGGTTTATGTGTATAGGGATAAAACCGGTCACGTTGAGTACCCTTCTGTAGTCAGGATACTCACCCTCAAGAAGTTTTATCATCATGGTTTCATTGTCTCTTTTAACAATGAAGTGGTTGTTCTTAATACCAATATTAACAGAGTGACTGTTATTTAAAAATTTTCCAAGTTCCGACAATCCCTTTTTGGGAATAATTACACCCTCTTCCGGTATTTCAAAATCCCCTGAAAAAACCATGTCAAAGGAGTAGAGACGCTTTGAATCTGTGGAAACCATTCTTATGATAGATAGCGTACCATCAATGGAACCTGATTCACCTTGTATTTTATCATCTTTAGAGTTGTCTTTTTTACTTATGGATTTTTCATTATTACTATTTTTCCCACTTCCATTGCCGTCAATATCTTTATCTGATGCATCATCCGTATCTGACTGGAATCCTGCATCTGATAATGATTCAGACAGCTCTGATACAGCATCACCCCTGACACTTTCACCCTTTACATGCTCAAGGAGTGCTCCGAGAACATAGGGGCGCTTCTCTTCCTTGCTGAAATTGATGGAAGCAGAGACATCCACCATTTTTTTCAACATTGTGGCATCTACTTCTGTGAATGATACATCTTCAATTACCGGAAATTCTGGAAAATTTTCGTAATCTGAAGATACGATATGATATTGAATATTGCCCTCTCCAATCTCAATCCAGCGGTTTTCTATCTCGTTGACAGGAAAAAAAGAATCGGGATATTCCCTAACAATTTCATATAATTTTTTGGCATTAATTGATATGATGCCCTCTGATTCAACATCTGCGTCGTACTCCCCTTGAAAAACAGTTTCAAGGTCATTTGCCGTCACAGTTATCAATGAACCCTCGGCCTTTATCAAAACATCCGATGTAATGGCAAGGGTTGTGGTCCTGCCGGTTATCCCCTGCACAAGTGAAAGCACCTCAGAGATACTTTTTCTATCAATGGAAAATTTCATTTCAATACCTTATAAATTGTTTTTAATATAAAATATTTACCGCTGTTGTGCCAAATTGATGTTTATATCATTTTGACGGATTTTTTCAATGAAAATTTAATTTATTGATTACAGATTAATTTTTTTGAATCAGACATTTTTTCTCCCTCTCCATTAGATTCTGTCTTTGAAGTACTCTTATCTGGTTTGGAACCAAAAAGCTGCCTCTTTCTGAGACTCAGTTTCGCCTTCAGTTCCTGGATTTCTTTTTTCAGGCTCTCTTCACGTTCTTTAGCTTTAGCGTACATACTCCGCCAATAATCTTATTCTGAACGAAGCCTGTTTACTTCAATTTTAAGGGGACATTCGGGGCAGGAAGGGAATGAGGAATCGACAGATTCCAACGGTAAGGAAAGAGTTGAATCTGTGAAAACGATTACAGATTCGTTTATTATGGAGATGGGAGTAAAGTCGTCTTTCATTGAAAAACCTATGGCATAAAAGGATGATTTGCTCTAATATGCCGGGTTAGACTGACTTCAATTATGATAAACACGAGCAGAAAAAAATCAAGACCAATCAAGTGCCCCGATAAAAAAATGTGCTTACTTTTACTCGACTGGATTGTCAAAACGGGGTTTACCGAATACTTACGAAAAAAAAGAATCCGACTTGAATGAAGAGAGTAAGACGGATTCATCCATACGCCCTCCAGGAAAACAGCCGGGAGCACAGGGATTTTGGCGATCAGAAACCCCGGTTCCGAATATAACTCTCCCCCATTATCCCGAAGAGTGTGTGATCTGTGGCAATATCCACCTCCAAAGATCAGCCCGGCCACATATGGGTTTCTACGTTTACGAACTTATATCTCTTCGATTGTGGCGGTGATGCCGCAATGGCCGTTGTATAGAGCCTGTTGGCAGTTCTCAGGCCAGGATGATCCTTCAGATCAAGCAAACAATTCAGGGATACCGTTCAAGCGTGTGCTGCATCAAATAATCCGTGTGCTGCACCGGATGTTGTATTTATCCATCCTCCCATGGAGTGTTGGCCTGGAGATGTCCAGTATTTTGGCAGCCTGAGAACGGTTGCCATTGGTCATCTCCAGTGCTTCGGAAAGCACAATGCGGGAAATTGTATCTATAAAATCATCAAAACGGTGGGATTCCGATGGATCTGACAAAACCTGTCGCACCCAGGCAGACAGGAGATCCACCCCTATACTCTGTCCGGTATTCACTTTATTATCCACAACCTGCTTGACATCAAATGTGGAGACAGGGGCACCCCTGTTAAAAATCAGCATTTTGTGTATGGTGTTGGACAACTCTCTGATATTCCCCGGCCATTCATACCTGTAAAGCATATCAAGGGCCTCTTGATGGATACCTGGATTATCAATGTTGAGCTGCTTAGAAAATTTCGACAGATAATAATCGACAAGATTTGAGATATCCTCTCTGCGATCACGAAGAGGGGGGAGTTCTATGGTAACCACCTTGAGCCTGAAATACAGGTCTTCACGAAAATCTCCATCTTCTATTGCACGCTCCAGATTCTTGTTGGTAGCTGCAATGATCCGTACATCAACGGAAATTGTCTCATCCCCTCCCAGCCGCTCAATACTTCTCTCCTGGAGAAGCCGTAAAATCTTTGCCTGAATATTAAGTGGCATATCTCCGATTTCATCAAGAAACACAGTTCCGCGGCTGGCCTGTTCTATTTTTCCAATATGACGCTGGGAAGCCCCTGTAAATGCCCCCTTTTCATATCCGAACAGCTCGCTTTCCAGAAGATTTTCAGGTATGGCCACACAGTTTATGATCAGAAAAGGCTTTTCTGCACGGATACCATGTTGATAAACAGCCCTTGCCACAAGCTCCTTGCCGGTACCGGACTCTCCACGGATAAGAACAGTTGCATCTGTCTGGGAAACCCGCCCGATAGCTTTGTAGACATCCTGCATAAGCCTGCTCTGACCGATTATAACATCACCATTATCAGTGGATTCCCTTGAAGGAGAACCATCAACTTCAACCGGTGATCTCATGAAATAGCCCGCTTCCAGAGCCTGTTTTATTAAAGCAAGCATCTCGGGCACATCAAAGGGTTTAAGAAGATAATCGTAGGCCCCTGCCTTGGTAGCCTCAATGGCAATGTCTGTTGTGCCAAATGCCGTTACAATGATCACCGGAAGCTTAGAGTCAATCTCCTTTATAATCCTGAAAGTTTCCATACCGTTCATACCCGGCAGTCTCATGTCAAGAATCACAAGATCAAGTAAATTCTGCTGAACAATCTCCATACCAACTTCACCGGAAGGTGCTCCGATAACCTTATACCCCTCTTCTCTGAGTAATTTACAGAAACTGATTCGTAACTGATCATCATCATCAATGACAAGTATGGTGTTCATAACTGTTCCTTTTGGAAAATATGAAATTCCCCGCCGTTTCAGGGTTTCATCACTTCGAAAGTCTACACCCCCCCTTGGCCCCCTCTCCATGACTGGAGAGGGGGAATAATGAGGACTTTCATGCTTGGTTGTACCCGAAAAGGCATGGGGGTTATATGAAATTCCCCGCCGTTTCAGGGCTTTCATCACTTCTATTGTGGCGGTATTCCGCCATGGCTGTTATTTAAAACCGATTCCTAAGGCAAGTGTGCATGGGAGACTATGGGGAGGGTAATCACAAAGGAGGTGCCTCTTCCAGGTTCACTGGTAACATCCAGCCAGCCCCCATGCTCGTTGATTATGTTGAAGGCTATGCTCAATCCAAGACCGGTACCTTCGGACTTTGTTGTGAAAAAAGGTTCAAATATTTTCTCTTTGATATCATCAGAAATTCCCTCTCCATCATCGGTGATACGAATAACATCCACCCTTTTCAAAGGCTCCACATAGCTCTCCTCTTCGCAGATAACAATGATTCCGCCTCCGATCATGGCTTCACAGGCATTGATAATGATATTGACTATAACCTCCTTGAGCTGTTCAGGATCAAGAAGTGTCTCTGAAAGAGTTTGGCGACACATGCGGTTTATTTTTACAGTCACACAATATGATTTCAGGCGCTGTTCCAGAAGATATACAGCACTGTCCACAACAGATGACGGACTCATCAATTTCACAGCGAGTTTGGGAGGCCTTGCAAATTCCAGAAAATTTTCCACGATTTTGTTGATTTGAAGTATCTCTGTGGAGATAACATGCAAATCCTCTTTCTGGGATTCCGAAAATGAAGCGGAACGGCGCAAGGAAAAAAGACGCATTTTGACAGAAGTGAGGGGATTTCGTATGCTGTGTGCTGTTCCGGCAGCCAATTTACCGACAAGTGCCATTTTTCCCGACTGCATAAGAGACTCCTGGCTGCGCTGAAGTTCAATATGGGTCTGTTCTGCATTTTCCATTAATCCCATAATGCCCTGTTTCAGTGCAGCCAGCTCATTTGCAGCAGGTACTTTTTTTTTATTTCCGTCCACCTGAATGGCCAGTCTGCGAATGGGTTCAAGTATATGACGGGCAAATATGAAATTTACGAGAAGGCTCAGCATTATCACACTTACAACTCCCATAAGAGCTATATATCTTAGTCGATTTGCCTCTATCCGACTCATATCTATGGCGTTGTCGATCTTTTTTTTGTGATGCTCCTTGAACACTTCAAGCATGCTCATGATTTCAAAGAAATAGTGCCTTACCTTATGGTGCTGTTCAACCACCTCTCTACCACCATGGGCAGAATAAAAGGCTATCACCTCATCCTTCTCTGCAATGTAAACCCGATATTTCTGCTCTATCTCTGAAATCTGCTCATACTCCCAGGTTTCCATGAGAAGCCCTTTAAGTTTCTGAAGATTTTCATTGAACAGATTACGATACACCCTCAGCTGAACAATCCATGACTGGTTTTTGTCCATGAGATAGTATGAGACAAAACCCTTCTGATTCACAAGAGCTGTGCCAAGGGCTTCGGATACCTGAAAGATGGAGACATTCCTGCTTATAATATCTCGAAAAATTCTCTCGATCTTGTAAGTGTACCACACCATGAGCACAGCTCCTATCAGTGTGATACACAGCAGAATGGTATTGACAAGATAGACTCGGTTTTTAAGACTCAGACCACCTGGAATAACTTTTTCAAACAGTCCAAGATGTATCACAACTGACAAGCTTTCCTGGCTGAACAGATCTCCATGAAAACATCTGTGAGTCTAAGCACACCTACAATCTCCTCCTCCCGGCTGACAAGAAGGGCCTGGTGCTGTCCCATAATAAGCTGATGAACAGCCTCCCTGAGAGTGCTTTTCTCATTGACATATTCACCTTCGGTCAATTTGTACATAACATCAACTGCTTTAACTTTTGCAATATGACGGCAAAGATCCCTCATGGGTTCGTTCCAGAGCCTGTGCTGATCCAGAATGGACTGCATGAACCTGGGACTGAATCCAAAACGGGACACTGCATTGGAATCTCCCATATGACCATATTTGGGTTCAAGGGATCGGATAATATCCATCTGACTTATTTTACCGAGAACTTTTTTATTCCCCTTTTCACAGACAATAACGGCTCTGTGGCGATAACGGCTTTGATCAAACTCAGCCTGTGCATTTTCCAGTGCATCAATGGCATCGGCAAGGGTCGCATCTTCGTCAACCGTTGCATATTCGGAAAGGGGAACCATCAAATCTTTAACAAGAATATCTTTCATAGCATTGAATCCTTCGATCTTGAAATATTATACATCACCGCTTCTTCTGACAAGAAGG
>JADGBO010000053.1 GCA_015231465.1 Desulfamplus sp. | reverse complement strand
CAATGCCTGCGGCAGGAGAAGCTGCCGCTGCTGCCGAGGAGCAGACTGAGTTTGATGTCATCCTGGAGTCTGCAGGTGACAAGAAAATCGGGGTTATCAAAGAGGTAAGAGCGATTACGGGCCTGGGTAAAGAGGTCAAGGTGCTTGTTTTTGCCAAGGGCGAGAAGGAGAAGGAGGCCCTTGATGCCGGTGCTGACTTTATTGCCGATGAGGAGACAGTCGAGAAGATAAAAGGTGGCTGGTTCGGTTTTGACAAGGCCGTGGCAACTCCTGACATGATGGGCACAGTTGGTAAACTGGGACGTCTTCTTGGTCCCAGGGGATTGATGCCCAATGCAAAAACCGGAACCGTCACCTTTGAGATTGCAAGGGCCATAACCGAGCTGAAGGCCGGCAAGATAGATTTCAGGGTGGAAAAAGCCGGCATTGTCCATGCACCCCTTGGCAAAGCATCCTTTGGTGTAGAGAAACTTGCGGATAACGCCAATGCATTTATTTCAAAGATTCTTGCACTGAAGCCATCTACAAGCAAAGGAACCTACTTGAGATCCATATCTGTTTCAACGACCATGGGGCCGGGTATTAAAATCGATCCTCTTCTTGCCAAGGTGTGATATGTTCCCGCGGCTGACGGTTTTCATATAACGGCCATGACGGCATTACCGCCACAATCAAAAAGATGAAAGTCCTTTAACGACGGGGACTTTCATATAACGGCCATACCCTGGCGGGCACAACGAACAATGAAAGTCCCGGGAGCCTTAAAATATGGGGACTTTCATATAAAAAAATATTACAATATATAATCGCAGGAGTGAGAGCTTGCCACTCTTGATGTTGTAAATGGTTTTGCTGTCAGAGACAGCAGGTACACTATAAAGTGTATAATCGGTGATGCCGGCCTGCCGAGACAGATATCTTTTTTTATCTATGTTTTGGCACCGTTGGCACCTCTGAAGGAATAATTTAACTGGAAGGAGGTGTATTCTAAAGTGAATCTTACGACAAAAAAAGAGTTTGTAAGGGATTTGAGTTCAAGGCTTTCTGATGTTGAGATCGCAATTGTTGTCGATTATAAAGGTCTCAATGTGAAGGAGATGACTGAACTAAGAAATGAACTGAGAAAAGAGGGTGCCCGGCTTGAAGTAGTAAAAAACACCCTTTTGTCTATGGCATCCGAAGGTACGTCCATATCTGTTATCAGGGATTTTCTTACAGGACCCAATGCCATAGTGACATCTAAGCTTGATCCCGTGGCTCCGGCAAAGGTCCTTGTGAAATTTGCCGATGAGAGCAAAAAACTTGAAATCAAGTCCGGTGCCATGAACGGCAAGGTGCTTACTGCTGAAGATATTAAATCCCTTGCAAAAATGCCGCCCAAGGAAGTTGTGCTGGCACAGCTTCTTTCTACCATGAACGGTGTGCCTACGGCCATGGTAAGGGTTTTGAGCGGTGTTCCCCGGGCTTTCATGAATGTACTCAATGCAGTGGGCGAACAGAAAGAAGCTGCATAATAATCTGTTTTTTTATTTTTATAAGGGGGGATATCTCCCTTTTACTATTTTTTTTATATGAAAGTCCCCGTGGTTCAAAGACTTTCATCACTTCGATTGTGGCGGTAATGCCGCCATGGCCGTTATATGAAAGTCACCGCCTTTTCAGGACTTTCAACGCTTGGATTGTGGCGGAAATGCCGCCATGTACGTTATTTAAGGAGAAAAAATGGCTGATATAACAAAAGATGATATAGTTGAGTTCATTGCCAATATGACGGTCCTTGAACTGTCTGAACTTGTAAAGGAACTTGAGGAAAAATTTGGAGTTTCCGCTGCAGCTCCCGTGGCTATGGCTGCGGCAATGCCTGCGGCAGGAGAAGCTGCCGCTGCTGCCGAGGAGCAGACTGAGTTTGATGTCATCCTGGAGTCTGCAGGTGACAAGAAAATCGGGGTTATCAAAGAGGTAAGAGCGATTACAGGCCTGGGACTCAAAGAGGCAAAAGCTCTTGTTGACGAATGTCCCAAGCCTGTCAAGGAGGGAATTTCCAAAGAGGATGCCGAGAAAATTAAAGAGCAGCTTGAAGGTGCAGGTGCCCAGATCACCATTAAATAGTTGCGTTTTATTCAACTGTTTTGTTAAAAATGCTACTTTTTAGTACATGATGCGGAGGTAAAGCTATAAAGGCTTTATTTCCGCTTTCACGGTTATACTAAACCAAATTTTGGAGACACCATGACCGGGAGCCTTTTGGCACAAAAGCGAATAAGAAAAGAGTTTGGAAGTAAGACAAAAGTTGTTGAAATTCCTGATCTAATAGGGATGCAGCGTACTTCCTTCGAACGTTTCCTTCAAATGGAAGTCCATCCCGAAGAGAGGGAAGATATTGGGATTCACTCTGTATTTAAATCTGTTTTTCCAATTAAGGATTTTACCAACACCTCCTCCCTTGAGTATGTTTCCTATTCATTTGGAGAGATTAAACACTCCATTGAAGAGTGCATCAGCAGGGGTATGACCTATGAAATACCCATAAATATCCGGGTTCGCCTTGTGGTATATGATGTGGATAAGGATATGGGAACCTCTTCCATTCGTGATATCAAGGAGCAGGAGATATATTTCGGCACCATTCCCCTAATGACAAGGCGGGGAACATTTATAGTCAATGGTACGGAACGTGCCGTTGTCAGCCAGCTTCACCGATCATCAGGTGTATTTTTTGACCATGACAAAGGGAAAAGTCACTCCAGCGGAAAAATAATATACACGGCCAGGATTATTCCTGTTCGGGGCTCGTGGATTGATATGGAGATTGACCCGAAGGATATCATCTATATTCGTATAGACCGCAGGAGAAAATTTCCGGTCTCCATTCTTTTCAAGGCATTTGGTTATACAACCGAGGATATCCTTACACTTTTTTATAAAAAAGATATTATATTCAAGAAAAGCGGATCATATTTTAAAAAATTCAACGCAGAAAATCTCAAGCGCCAGAGGGCCAGTTTTGATGTTCTTGATCCTTCCACCGGAGAGGTGGCCGTCAAGAAAGGCCGTCTTTTTACCAAGCGTGCCTTGAGGGACCTCCAGAAGTCAGGTTTGAATGAAATTCCCATCAACAGGGAAGAGCTTTACAACAAGGCCCTGGCCGAGGCCGTTGTCAATCCTATCACCGACGAGGTCATTGCCGGAGCAGGTGAGGAGATCACCCAGGAGACCCTGGAAAATATTGAAAAGGGGGGGGTTGACACCTTTACGATACTCTATGTTGATACATACAGTTCCGACTCCATGAGAAAAACCCTTGCAGTGGACAAAGTTGTCTCGCGTGTGGAGGCTGTCCTTGAAATTTACAGACGTCTCAGACCGGGGAATCCGGCAACACCCGAGGTGGCCCAGGAGTTCATCGACACCCTTTTTTTTAAACCTGCCCAGTATGATCTCTCCAATGTGGGGCGTCTTAAAATGAACCACCGCCTTGAGGTGGATACGGATATTGAGGTCAAAATTCTCAGGAAAGAGGATATTCTTCTCACTGCGGAAAAACTTATACAGCTTAAGGATACCCAGGGTCCGGTGGATGATATTGACCATCTCGGGAACCGCAGGGTCCGGGCTGTGGGGGAGCTTCTCGAAAACCAGTACCGCATCGGTCTTGTCAGGATGGAGCGGGCCATCAAGGAGCGCATGAGCATGCAGGAGGTTGATGCCATGATGCCCAATGATCTGATAAATCCCAAACCGGTATCTGCTGTGGTAAGGGAGTTTTTCGGCACCAGTCAGTTATCCCAGTTCATGGACCAGACAAACCCCCTTTCGGAAACCACCCATAAAAGGCGTTTGAGTGCCCTTGGGCCCGGGGGGCTTACCCGGGAGAGGGCCGGGTTTGAGGTACGGGATGTCCACGCATCCCATTATGGAAGAATATGCCCCATAGAGACCCCGGAGGGGCCCAACATAGGTCTGATTGTATCTTTGTGTACATATGCCCGGGTGAACCGTTTCGGCTTTGTGGAGACACCCTACCGCATAGCCGGGGATGGCGTTGTAACTACAGAGATAAAACATCTTTCAGCCTTTGAGGAGAAAGATCATCCCATTGCCCAGGCCAATGCCCTTCTTGATAAAGATGGCCGTTTCATTCGGGAGAACGTCTCCTGCCGGGTGGAAGGGGAGTTTGAGCTGGTTCCGGCCAAAGATATTGATTTTATGGATGTATCCCCGAACCAGCTTGTTTCGGTCTCTGCCTCCCTTATCCCCTTCCTTGAGAACGACGATGCAAACAGGGCTTTGATGGGTTCCAACATGCAGCGCCAGGCAGTTCCTCTTATAAAAGCAGAGGCTCCCCTTGTGGGAACCGGTATAGAGGGTGTTGTTGCCAGGGATTCCGGTGTTTCCATTGTTGCCGATTATGATGGCGAGGTTGTGGATGTTGATGCCAGGCGGATTGTTGTAAGAAATATTGGAGATGACGGCAAAATTCCTGACAAAATAGTCTCCATCTATACAGCATCCAAGTTTGTCCGTTCCAACCAGAACACCTGCTTCAACCATCGTCCCATTGTTTATAAGGGTCAGATGGTCACAAAGGGTGATGTTATAGCTGATGGACCTTCCACCGAGATGGGGGAGCTTGCCCTGGGCAGGAATGTTACGGTGGCCTTCATGCCCTGGGGCGGATATAACTATGAGGACTCCATACTTGTAAGCGAACGCCTTGTCCAGGATGGTATATATACATCGGTCCACATCGAGGAGTTTGAGGTTGTGGCAAGGGATACAAAGCTCGGAAAGGAGGAGATTACCCGGGACATTCCCAATGTAGGGGAGGATGCACTTAAGGATCTTGATGAGAGCGGAATCGTCCGGCTGGGGGCCGAGGTGAAGCATGGTGATATTCTTGTGGGCAAGGTGACCCCCAAGGGAGAGACCCAGCTCTCACCCGAAGAGAAACTTCTTCGGGCAATTTTCGGAGAGAAGGCCGGGGATGTTAAGGATACTTCCCTCAGGGTGCCCCCGGGGGTCGAGGGTATTGTGATCAGTGCCAAGGTCTTTTCCCGCCGTGGGCTTTCCAAGGACGACCGCACCAGAAGTATTGAGGATATGGAGATTGAAGTCCTGGAAAAGAACAGGGACGACGAGATCAGGATTATTACCCAGGCCACAAAGGATCGCATTGAAGAGCTCCTTGAGGGCAGGGCCACATCCGCTGTCTTGAAAAAGGGAAAAAAAGTGTTGCTTCCTTCCGGAACCGTTGTGGAAAAAGGGTTACTTTCAAGGGGAGAGCTTAAAGATGCTTCTGTTTCCGACCTGCGCGGTCTTGCGGTGGATGACTCCCATTCAGATGACTCCCATTCAGACGATTCCCGTTCAGACGATTCCCGTTCAGACGATTCCCATTTGGGAGAGTCCCATTCAGGTGACTCCCGTTCAGATGAGTCCCATTTGGGAGATTCCCATTCAGGTGACTCCCATTTAGATGACCCCCATTTAACGGATACTGTCCAGGAGATTCTTGACATAGCCGAATCCCAGATCAAGCTTGCCAGGGATTTTTTTAACAATCAGGTGGCAAGGTTTGAAAAGGGAGATGACCTTCCTCCCGGTGTTTTGAAGATGATTAAGGTCAATGTTGCCATGAAAAGGGTTCTTTCCGTGGGAGATAAGATGGCTGGACGACACGGCAATAAAGGTGTTTTATCCAGGATTCTTCCCATTGAGGACCTTCCCTATTTCGAGGACGGCCGCACCGTTGACATGGTACTCAATCCCCTTGGTGTTCCTTCCCGCATGAATGTGGGCCAGATACTGGAAATTCACCTTGGATGTGCTGCCAGGGGACTTGGCCGCCAGATTGACGATCTTCTTGATGAGATGCGTTATGATGAGCTGCGGGCCCGCCTGAAGCGTATATTTACAACCCCTCCCGTAAAAAGCAGCGGGGAGGCCATTGCAGATAAGAAGAACTACGATTTTGAAGTCCATTACAATATGGATGGCCCAATGGCCGAGCCTCTCCTTGATTCTGAAAAGGAGTATGTGAAAAACATTGACGGTATGGATGAGGCCGTGCTTAAGAGCTTTGCATCGTACTACAGAAACGGTGTCCATATGGCCACTCCGGTTTTTGACGGTGCATCGGAAGAGGAGATCAAGGCACTCATTGAATTTGCAGGACTCCACTCTTCAGGTCAATCCATTTTGTATGATGGCCGGACAGGAGAACCTTTTGACAAGCCCATTACCGTGGGTATCATGTATATGCTCAAACTCCACCATCTTGTGGATGACAAGCTCCATGCCCGATCAATAGGACCATATTCCCTGGTTACCCAGCAACCCCTGGGAGGTAAAGCTCAGTTTGGAGGACAGAGGCTGGGAGAGATGGAGGTGTGGGCCATGGAGGCCTATGGAGCCGCCCATGCCCTCCAGGAGTTCATAACGGTAAAATCCGATGATATGACCGGCCGGACCCGAATGTACGAAAAGATCGTAAAAGGACAGAATGTTCTTGAGCCGGGAATGCCCGAATCTTTCAGGGTTCTCACCAAGGAGCTTCAGAGCCTCGGACTGGATATAAATCTTATTGAAGAGAAAAGTTGAGGAGAAGATATTGGAAACCATTTACGATTTCTTTGCCAAGCCAAAAGATCCCAAGGTATATCAGGGAGTTCGGATAGGCCTTGCCTCTTCTGATCAGGTCAGGGAGTGGTCCCATGGTGAGATAAAAAAACCTGAGACAATAAATTACAGAACCTTCAAACCGGAGCGGGACGGTCTTTTCTGTGCCAAGGTGTTTGGTCCCACAAAGGATTATGAGTGTAACTGTGGTAAATATAAACGCATGAAGCATCGAGGAGTTGTCTGTGAGAAGTGCGGGGTTGAGGTTATTCAATCCAAGGTACGCAGGGAGAGAATGGCTCATATTGAACTCTCCTGTCCTGTATCCCATATCTGGTTTCTCAAAAGTTTGCCTAGTAAAATAGGAAATGTTCTTGACCTGACACTCAAGAGCCTTGAAAAAATACTCTATTTTGATTCCTATGTGGTGATTGATCCAGGAGAGACAACCCTTACCAAGCTTCAGCTCCTTTCCGACGAAGCTTACAGTGAAGCCATGGATGAGTTCGGTGTTGAGGCTTTTGAGGCAGGTATTGGTGCCGAAGCCATATTAACCCTTCTGGATGAAGTGGAACTCCAGGATGTCTATGATATGCTCAGGGAAGAGATAGGTACAACCAAATCCGTTGCAAAACGCCAGAAAATGTCCAAACGTCTTAAAGTGGTTGATGCTTTTCTAAACTCAGGCATAAGCCCCACCAACATGATCATGACAGCGGTGCCGGTTCTGCCTCCTGATTTGAGACCCCTTGTGCCCCTTGAGGGGGGACGTTTTGCCACATCTGATCTCAATGATCTGTACAGAAGGGTTATAAACAGGAACAACCGCCTGAAAAGACTCATTGATCTTGCTGCCCCGGATATAATTGTCAGAAACGAAAAACGTATGCTCCAGGAGTCCGTGGATGTCCTTTTTGATAACGGCCGCCACGGCCGGGTAGTTACCGGGACCAACAAGCGGCCCCTGAAATCCCTGAGTGACACCCTCAAGGGCAAGCAGGGACGATTCAGACAGAATCTTCTTGGAAAGCGTGTTGACTATTCGGGACGTACAGTAATAACCGTGGGTCCTGACCTTCGTCTCCACCAGTGCGGCCTGCCTAAAAAGATGGCTCTGGAGCTTTTTAAACCCTTTATTTACAACTACCTTGAGCAAAAGGGGCTGGTATCCACTGTAAAGAGTGCAAAGAAGATGGTGGAAAGAGAAGAGGACGGTGTGTGGGATGCACTGGATCATGTAGTAAGGGAGTATCCCATAATGCTCAACCGGGCACCGACCCTTCATCGCCTCGGTATTCAGGCATTTGAGCCCATCCTCATTGAGGGGAAGGCCATTCAGCTTCATCCCCTTGTCTGTCCTGCTTTTAACGCTGACTTTGATGGAGATCAGATGGCAGTCCATGTGCCTCTCTCCCTTGAGGCAAGGCTTGAGGCCAGGGTACTTATGCTTGCCAGCAATAATATCCTGTCCCCTGCCAATGGCCAGCCGGTGATCGTGCCCACCCAGGACATTGTTCTCGGTATATATTACATGACCAGGGGGGCCGACGGCAAGCCAGGTCATGGTACATTATTTTCAAGCACGGCAGAGGTCAGGGCAGCCTTTGACGCAGGGCAGTTGGATATCCATGCCAAAATAAAGGTTAGAATCGACGGTAAAATCCATGAAACAACCACTGGACGTATTTTGCTTTGGGAGATCATTCCAGGAGATACCCTGCTCTCAATGACCCGAATGGAATTTTCAGCCAGGGACGAGGCACGGAAATTCCTGGATTCGATGTCCAAGGATTCTGGCAGGAACGGCATACCCACAGGCCTTCTGACCCGTAAGGAGTTCAGCAACTATTTTCAGGTTTCTGAAATTATTGCCAATCATCTTTTTGAACTCCATGAATCCCAGTACTCGGAGATTATTGAATCCAGTGGCCGGTTCAATGTTTTTCGTGTGGATGAACGAAGGACTTCAATACCGTTCAGCCTTGTTAACAGGCTTATGGATAAATCCGCGGTCAGGGGCCTTGTGGATTATGCCTACCGTAACATCGGCCTTAAAGAGACTGTTATTCTTGCGGACAGAATCAAGGATATAGGTTATAAATATTCAACCCTGGGCGGTCTTTCCATCTGTATTGATGACATGATCATCCCCGAAGGGAAGTGGGATATTGTAAGAGATGCTGAAAAGAGTGTGCTTGATATCAAACAGCAGTATGCCGAAGGTCTTATCACCCAGGGAGAGAAATATAATAAAGTTGTCGATATTTGGGCAAAAAGCACCGATGATATTGCAGATGCCATGATGGCGGTGATGAAGAACCCGGGTGGACCTGACTCCAAGGAAGATATCCTCAACGCTGTTTACATGATGGCCGATTCAGGAGCCAGGGGCAGCAAGGACCAGATGCGCCAACTTGCCGGAATGAGGGGGCTTATGGCCAAGCCTTCCGGAGAGATCATAGAAAATCCCATTACAGCATGTTTCAGGGAGGGTTTGACGGTACTCCAGTACTTTATCTCCACCCACGGTGCCCGCAAGGGACTTGCGGATACCGCACTAAAAACCGCTAATTCAGGATATCTTACCCGACGACTTGCGGACGTGGCCCAGGACTGTTCCGTGGCGGAGATAGACTGCGGAACCCTTATGGGTGTATATGTCGAATCCCTGCTGGAGGGCGGAGAGGTGATCCAGAGTCTTGGTGAGAGAATTCTTGGGAGGGTGGTCCAGGAAGATGTAATTGATCCCTATAAAAATGAAGTGATTGTGGAAAAAGGGATTGAGCTGGATGAGAAGATTGTGGAGAAGATTGAGAGTGCGGGTGTTACCAGTGTGAAGATTAGATCTGTTCTCACATGTAAATCCCGCAACGGTGTTTGTGCCAAGTGCTACGGACGTGATCTGGCCCACGGACAGACCGTTGAGATTGGCCAGGCCATCGGAATCATAGCTGCCCAGTCCATTGGTGAGCCTGGGACCCAGTTGACCATGAGGACTTTTCACATCGGCGGAACAGCCAGCAGAAAGGTTGAGGTGGCCGAGATCAAGGCAAGGGTTGGAGGCATCATCAAATTCAATGATAATTTGAATATAGTTGTAAGGGCTGACCGAGATCAGATTGTAATGAACCGCAAGGGCGGAGGTTTTACCATTGTGGGGCCCGAGGGCAGGGAGAGATCCAAAGACGAGGTGATCTATGGTGCAACCCTCCTGGTCAAGGATGGTCAGACCGTTGAAGTGGGTGATGTCCTTGCCGCATGGGATCCTTTTACGACCCCCATCATCACTGAAGTGAGCGGTAGGATTAAATATACGGATATTGAAGTGGGCACTACTGTCCAGGAACAGATGGATCCTGTAACCGGTAAATCAAGCCTGACGATAATAGAGTCCAAACTTTCCGATATTCGTCCCCAGATAACCATAAAAGATAAGGACGGCAAGGGTGTCAAGCTGCCAGGAGCCGCCCAGGTGGTCAGATACTTCCTTCCGGTGAATGCCATCCTCATGAAATCGGAAGATGACGAGGTCATGGCCGGGGATGTAATTGCAAAGCTTCCCAGGGCTACCACCAAAACCAAGGATATTACAGGGGGTCTTCCAAGGGTTGCTGAACTCTTTGAGGTAAGAAAACCCAAAGAGCCCAGTGTCCTCTCCGAAATAGATGGGTATGTTACCGTTGCCAAAGGTGCAAAGGGTAAGCAGAAGGTAACCATAACGCCCACGGACATTGGAGAAAAAAAAGAGTACATGATTCCCAAGGGCCGTCATCTGAGTGTATATGACGGTGATTATGTAAAGGCGGGCGAGCCCCTCATAGGCGGCAGTGCCAATCCCCAGGATATCCTCAATATCAAGGGGGAGGTTGCACTGGCGCGTTACCTTGTGGATGAGGTCCAGGAGGTTTACAGACTCCAGGGAGTGAGGATCAATGACAAGCACATTGAGGTTATAATCAGCCAAATGATGCGAAGGGTCAAGGTCATTGATGTTGGCGATACCAATTTTATACCCGATGAACAGGTGGATCGGGTAAAATTTGCAGAAGCCAATAGAAAGGCTGTAATGAAAGGGGGGGAGCCGGCCAGGGGAGAGCCTCTGATCCTCGGTATTACCAAGGCATCCCTTGCAACGGACAGCTTTATCTCGGCAGCTTCCTTCCAGGAGACCACCAAGGTTTTGACGGAGGCGAGTATTCAGGGACGATATGATGATCTCAGGGGCCTTAAAGAGAATGTGATCATGGGTCGTCTGATTCCGGCGGGCACAGGTTTTCCTGCTTACAGGAATATCTCCATAGAGACATCTGATGCCCATTGACGATAACAAAAAGCTTGACAAATCTGGTGGAACTATATAATACTCCACCATTTTGTCGCATAAGAAAATTGAAACAGGTTGCTAAGGAGTTTTAAAAGGTATGCCTACCATTAATCAACTGGTAAGAAAGGGACGGGTCAAGGTTGAGAAGAAGCAGGGAACACCTGCTTTGAAGGGCGGTCCCCAGAAGAGGGGCGTATGCACCAGGGTATATACGTCAACCCCCAAGAAACCTAACTCGGCACTGAGAAAAGTGGCAAGGGTCAGATTGACCACAGGCATGGAAGTGGCTGCCTATATTCCGGGTATGGGACATAATCTTCAGGAGCATTCCGTTGTACTTGTGAGGGGCGGAAGGGTCAAAGACCTTCCAGGTGTCCGTTACCACATAGTCAGAGGAACTTTGGATACCCTGGGGGTTGAGGACAGAAAACAGGGCAGGTCCAAATATGGTGCCAAACGACCCAAATAAGAGTCATTAATTTAGTAGCGATTTGAAGGATTTGGTGGATATATGGCAAGAAAGAAGATAGTTTCAGGGCATCTGCACAAGAGTACCCCTAAGGATAGTCGTCTTGTGGCAAAATTTGTCAACTGCGTAATGAGAGACGGCAAAAAGAGTGTGGCTCAAAAGGTGTTTGACGATGCACTGATACTGGTGGAAAAGAAGATTGGAGAGCCACCCATTAATGTATTTGAAAAAGCACTTCAAAATATAAAACCCTCTGTCGAGGTCAAATCCCGCAGGGTAGGTGGATCTACTTATCAGGTACCCACAGAGATTAAGTCATCCCGTCAGTCTGCCCTGGCCATTAGATGGCTCTTGAAATTCAGCAGGGGCCGTTCTGAAAAAGGGATGGCCAATAAATTGGCGGCAGAGCTGATGGATGCCTACAATGAGCGTGGCGGAGCTGTAAAGAAAAAGGAAGATACCCATAAAATGGCAGAGGCAAACAAAGCTTTTGCCCATTTCAGATGGTAAAGACAATATTGTTTTTTTAAGTCCTGTAAACATATCTCAGGGAGGATATTTTAAAATGGCAAAAGAGAAATTTCAAAGAAACAAGCCGCATGTAAATATCGGAACGATAGGCCACATTGATCATGGTAAGACCACATTGACGGCTGCAATTACAAAACATGCTGCACTCCGGGGTCATGGGACATTTGTACCCTTTGACGAGATAGACAAGGCCCCCGAGGAGAGGGAGCGAGGTATCACAATTGCAACTGCCCATGTTGAATATGAGACTGCCAATCGTCATTATGCCCATGTGGACTGCCCCGGTCATGCCGATTACATAAAAAACATGATCACCGGTGCCGCACAGATGGACGGAGCCATCCTCGTTGTAAGTGCCGATGACGGACCCATGCCCCAGACCAGGGAGCATATTCTTCTTGCCCGTCAGGTTGGTGTGCCATCTATTGTGGTTTTTTTGAATAAATGTGACATGGTTGATGATGAGGAGCTTATTGAGCTTGTGGAGATGGAGCTTCAGGAATTGCTGGATAAATATGAGTTCCCTGGTGAAGCAACTCCCATTATCCGAGGTTCTGCCCTAAAGGCCCTGGAGTGTGACGAACCCGAGGGTGAAGATGCAAAGTGCATTACCGAACTTCTTAATGTTCTTGATTCATATATTGAGGAACCCCAGAGGGATATGGATAAAGACTTTCTCATGCCCATTGAGGATGTTTTCAGTATATCAGGTCGTGGAACGGTTGTTACGGGAAGGATTGAACGCGGTATTATCAAGACCGGTGATGAGGTCGAACTTGTGGGTATCCGGGAGACTGCTAAAACTATCTGTACCGGTGTGGAGATGTTCAGAAAACTCCTTGATGAGGGCCAGGCCGGTGACAATGTCGGTCTTCTTTTAAGGGGAACAAAGAGGGATGCTGTGGAGCGTGGTCAGGTTGTTGCAAAGCCCGGTAGTATTACCCCCCACACCAAGTTCGGGGCTGAAATCTACTGTCTCAGCAAGGAGGAAGGTGGCCGTCATACGCCCTTCTTCAGCGGTTACAGACCCCAGTTCTTTTTCAGAACCACAGACGTGACAGGTATTTTGACCCTGGCGGAAGGTGTGGAGATGATCATGCCTGGTGATAACGCAACCATCACTGCTGAACTGATCGCTCCCATTGCCATGGAAAAAGAGCTTCGGTTTGCCATCAGAGAGGGTGGTCGGACTGTCGGTGCTGGCGTTATTGGTGAAATAATCGAATAAGCATAAGATAATAAATAAGGCTGTTATGATAAAGACAAAAATCAGGATCAGGCTCAAAGCATATGATCACAGGCTTCTTGACCAGTCATCCATGGATATTGTGGATACGGCAAGAAAGACAGGTGCAAAGGTAGTCGGTCCAATCCCTCTGCCTACAAGGATCAATAAATTTTGCGTTCTCAGATCGCCCCATGTGAATAAAAAATCCCGTGAGCAGTTTGAAATCAGAACACATAAACGCCTGATGGATATCCTTGAGCCAACCCAGCAGACAGTCGATGCTCTTATGAAACTTGATCTCTCGCCTGGTGTTGATGTTCAGATAAAACTTTAATCCAAATTTTATTATGATGCCCTGGATATGAATGAAAGGGAATTCATCTTCTGCTCCCAGGTTTGTGATAAGCGGCTGCACAACGAATAATGGAAGTCCTGAAACACCGGGGACTTTCATATGACGGCCATGGCGGCCCACCGTCATAATCGAAGTGATGGGACTTTCGTATAACTTGACAGAAGAGGGATTCCCCAAAGGTTCCAGGGTACAAATAGCAGGATGTGATAATGTGTAATGGAATTTTAGGAAAAAAAATTGGCATGACAAGTGTTTTTTCATCTGATGGCACGCTTGTTCCTGTGACGGTCATTCAGGCAGGGCCTTGTTATGTAACCCAGATCAAATCTGAAAAAAAAGAGGGATACAACGCCCTTCAGCTTGGATTTTCTGAAAAACCCCTTGGGAAGGTAAATAAGCCTTTGGCCGGTCATTTTTCCAAAAGTGGTGCGGCAGCATTTGCAACTGTGAGGGAGTTTCCTGTGGATACTCTGGAAGGCTATGAACTTGGTCAGCCTGTAAGGTTGGATATGTTCACCATAGGCCAGAAGGTTGCTGTTTCCGGCATATCAAAGGGACGCGGCTTTGCCGGTACCGTCAAGCGGCATGGTTTTTCCCGGGGTCCAGAGACCCATGGCAGTCGGAATCATAGAAAGCCTGGTTCCGTTGGTTGCAGTGCCTGGCCTTCAAGGATAATCAAGGGAAAGAAGATGCCGGGACATATGGGTGTCGATCGAAAAACCGTAAAGAATCTTGAGATTGTGGATATCAGGCCGGAACAGAATCTCCTGCTCGTAAAAGGTCCTGTCCCAGGCCCCAAAACCGGTATTCTTGAGATTGTCAAGGCCGGTGGCAGAAGATAAGTAATCGGGTTTAATTAACTTACTCAGGCTCCCATGGCAAGTCTGTAATAGGTGGCTGGGGATGAGATGAATGGGCAAGTTATTAAAAATCAATTCCTAAGTAATCTGTCCCCGGGCAATTTGCCTGTTTTTAAATTTTTCGCTAAACTACCGGCTTTCCTTTTGGTAAGCCTTTTGCTAAGGCGATGCTGTTTGGTAATCATTATTAAGTTTTTTTGATTTTTATGAATACGGCTGTGGGTATTGCATGGAATTTCGCAGTGATGCACGGTCGTAATTTTTTTTGATAGAGGAACATATGGCTGCTGTAGATGTTTTAAACAGATCAGGAGAGAAGGTTTCCCAAGTGGAACTTCCTGATGAGATATTCAGCACTCCTGTAAAAAAGAGCATTCTGCACGATGTGGTTAGAATGCAGCTTGCGTCGAGACGATCCGGTACTGCCTCGGTGAAGGGCAGGTCAGAGGTGTCGGGCAGTACAAGGAAGCTGTACCGACAAAAAGGAACGGGAAATGCACGTGCGGGTAGTATAAAATCTCCCCTTCGCAGGGGGGGCGGTGTTATTTTTGGCCCCTCTCCAAGATCTTATGCTTATAAGGTAAATAAAAAAGTCAGATCTCTTGCCATGAAGATGGCATTGAGTTCAAAACTTGAGTGCAATGAGCTGTTTGTAATTGACACCTTTGCACTGGAGGGAATCAAGACCGCTGAAGTTTTCAGGATAATCCGAAATCTTGGGCTCGGAAAAAATGTGCTGGTGATAACTGCCGAGGATGATGAAAATCTATTCCTCTCATCCAGAAATATTCCGGATGTCAAGGTTCTAAAAGTGGATGGACTCAATGTTTATGATATTCTCAAGTATCATAATCTTCTTCTTTTGGAGTCATCCATCCAGGCGATTGAAGGGAGGCTCGGGTTAAATAATGATTGAATACGATATTATAAGACGGCCTATTCAGAGTGAGAAGTCTGTGCGGCAAAAAGAGATGCATAACCAGCTCACTTTTGAAGTTGCACCTGACGCAAACAGGGTGGAGATAAAAAAAGCGGTTGAAAAACTCTTTAGTACCCGTGTTCGCTCCGTCAAAACCATAAGGATAAAGGGCAAAGTCAAACGTCGTGGTCGCATTCTTGGAAAGAGGCGGGATTGGAAAAAAGCCCTTGTCAGATTGATGCCCGGGCAGAGAATTGATTTTTTTGAAGGTGTGTAGGGGGAAAAAATGGCAATAAAAAAGACAAAGCCCACATCGCCCGGCAGAAGAGCCCAGGAGTATTTCACTTTTGATGAAATAACAAAAGATAGACCGGAAAAAAGTCTTCTTAAAAAAATAAAGAAGACCGGAGGCAGAAATGCCCAGGGCAGAATAACTTCCCGTCACAGAGGCGGAGGGGCAAAAAGACAGTATAGAATAATAGATTTCAAGCGGGATAAGGATGGGATTCCGGCACGAGTAAGCTCCATTGAGTATGATCCTAATCGCAGTGCCCGCATCGCTCTTCTGGTATATGCAGATGGAGAGAAGCGGTATATTCTTGCTCCTCGTGACATAGAAGTCGGTGATACTATAGAGACGGGTCCAGATTCAGACATCAAGCCCGGCAACTGCCTTCCTTTGGAGAATATTCCCCTTGGCACTCGAATTCATAATATAGAGCTTAAACAGAACAAGGGCGGTCAGATTGTAAGAAGTGCCGGCTCCTTTGCCAGACTCATGGCAAAGGAGGGGCAATATGCCCAGGTTCTTCTTCCTTCGGGTGAAGTGCGCATGGTCCATATAAAATGCAAGGCAACCATTGGCAGGGTGGGTAATGAAAAGCACGGGGATCTGAAACTCGGTAAGGCCGGAAGATCCCGATGGCTTGGCCGACGTCCATCTGTCCGGGGAGTTGCAATGAATCCCGTGGATCATCCCATGGGGGGCGGCGAAGGTAGATCTTCCGGCGGCAGGCAGCCTTGTTCTCCGTGGGGCACGTTGGCAAAAGGCTATAAAACCAGATCAAATAAAAGATCTGATAAATATATCGTGAAAAAAAGAGCTAAGAGAAAATAGGTAGGTGATCTTAATGCCAAGGTCGTTAAAAAAGGGCCCTTATATAGCCCCTGAACTTTTGAAAAAAGTTGTAACAGCCCAGGAAAATAAAAGTCATCAGGTTATAAAAACCTGGTCCCGTAGATCCACCATTTTTCCGGAAATGGTCGGACTGACGCTGGCTGTGCATAATGGGAAAAAATTTATTCCTGTATTTGTCACCGAGAATATGGTCGGTCATAAGTTGGGTGAGTTCTCTCCTACCCGAACATTTTATGGACATGCCGGTGACAAGAAATCAAAAATGAAAAGATAGACCAGCAGTTTGGGTATGCACACCACATAACCCCTCCATGTTTAAAACAGGGCAGTCCTGTCTCATTCAACCGATGTTCGTCTTTTCGGCAGAGTATTTTTCACTTTTTCGGAAAAAAATTTCCTGGAACCTGTGGTGTCCGGAAATAGTTTAGATACCGTAATAGATGAGTAATAGATGAGTAATAGATGCGTAATATAGCATTCCAGATAATGAAATTTCCCGAAGGAATCGTAGGGGCACGGCGTGCCGTGCCCTTGAAAGAAAGTTATTTATCTGGAAATCTATAGATGTGTAATAGATGCGTAATAGATGTGTAATAGATGTGTAATAGATGCGTATCGGAATAGCTGGATCGTCTAATGTTAATGATGTCGGGGGATTTTTTAATAATATAAGGATTTGGAAATGGAAGAAGTTAAAGCGGTTACAAAATATGTCCGCATTTCACCGTTTAAGCT
>JADGBO010000052.1 GCA_015231465.1 Desulfamplus sp. | reverse complement strand
GAAGTTCCCTGGCTGGGGGGCAGCCGGTATTTTGCCGCCCGGTCCCAGTAGAACCTGGGACCCGTAAGCAGGGAACCATAATCTAAGGCCGCATCCATGAGTGCTTTGATGCATCCATCCAAAAGCCTCACATCGGGATTGATGACAAGAAGGTAGTCACAGCCTGCCGCCTTTGCAGCCATGTTCACCCCCGCTCCAAAACCCATATTCCTGCCCGGTCTCAGTATCTTTGGGGCAAAAGAGGGCGAAGGGGCAGAGGAGAAATTGCCGGTTTCAGAAACATTTCCGGCTGTGGGAAAATTGCCGGCTTCAGAAACATTTCCGGCTGTGGGAAAGTTGCCGGTTTCAGAAAAATGTCCGGCTGTGGGAAAATTGCAGGCTTCAGAAACATTTCCGGCTGTGGGAAAGTTGCCGGTTTCAGAAACATTTCCGACTGTGGTAAAATTACCGGCTGCGGAGAAGTTATGGGTTGCAAATGAGTCGTCAATATCACCGCTGTTATCCACGATGAAAATCTCCTCAACCAGATCACACCCATGGAGATCACCAAGGAGTCCGGGCAGATAAGAAGCGTTGTGGTAATTGACTATGATGGCTGAAACACCCATATTTTGACTATCTCCCCCGGGAAAGCAGCGGCCATGGAACAAAAGCATAAGTCGGAAACCGTAACTGGTATTTCCATATCTATCTCCTCCATGCCCTGATGGTTAATTGATTGGTTAGAAGTGAGCAGCGATCCCCCATGCCGTTGTCACACAGTACCTTGATGAAAGCCTCTCCGGCAGGGGTGGGGGGTATCTGTTCACGGTGGAGATGGTCAATTTCAAATCCTGCATCCCCAAGGGCTTGGAGTATGCTCTCCTCGGTGAACCATCTTATGTGGGTTATACATAGAAGGCCAAAGGGAAGATACTGGAAACGCCCCCGGGCAAGATCCTTTACAATGCTCCAGTGCCCTGCATTGGGAAGGGAGATGACAAGGGAGCCGCCATCTTCATTGAGGAGGGAGTGAAAGAGACCCAGCACTGCCCACGGGTCATACAGGTGTTCCATGACATCCCCGCAGTTGATGTGATCAAAGGTTCCATCAAACCGGACATCCTCGACCTTCATTATATGAACATGGTCATAATGAACTCGAGCCTGGGCTGCCATGGCAGGGTTCATCTCAATGCCGGTCAGGATACGTTCAGGCCTGTTCTGTTTCAACAGTTCCCCAAATCCGCCCCTGGCACACCCCACATCCAGAATTTCAACGGCAGAGTCAGGAACAAGTTCCGCCAGCTCCCTACGATACCCCTGACCATAGATGCCAAAGCGATGAACCAGTGCGGATGGGACAAGGGCACAACCATGCCGGTTCATGGAAAGTTCAACAAACCTGGCAGTGACCTTATCCATAAAGGAGCCAGCATCCTTATCCATAAAGACTCCCGGGTCATGATCCTTACCATCCGCTGCTGCCGCACACCATGAAAGCACCTCCAGATCAACCTTCCCAAGGAGCAGGCATGAGAGGTCAAGGGGGAAACCATCCCCTGGGACAGGGCCAATGGGACCCTGTTTCATGAGACCTGCAACCTCAATGTATGTGGAGAGGTTGATATAAACTGCCGGCAGCTCTGCAACCTGTAACCGGCATGGGGACTCATTGTAAACGGGAATAACAACCGAGGCTCCATATCCGGGATTATCTTTGGAATCTGCCATGGACAGGATCATCCTTTCCAGGGCCATGGGTGCTATGATCACCTCGGGATTGGAGATAAGGAGAGTGAAATCCCCTGGAAGATTCCCAGGGTTTAGGCAGGCAACAAATTCATCCAGTGACCCGGGAGATTGCCAGGAGCTGATACTGAAATGGCGGCATAGAAGTTGCTTTGTGGTCTTCCTGCAATATTCAAATGAAAATATTGTTTCACAAATGTCCAGTGGCCGGGGAGAGTACCATATGACATCAATTTTGATCATATTTTTCCATAAACCCTTCCGGATGGTGAAGCATGGCACCCAACGGTCATACCGTCCATCTCTCTTTCATTGCGGTGAAACACCACATGCCCCCCCCACACATGGCAGTCCCGGCACAGGTCAAGTGAGGATATATCCCTTTGTCCATGGGCCCTTCGATATGCACAAAGCACGGGACTTCGGTTATAAATCAGGAGAAATTCCTTTTCCAGTATATTGCCCGCCGGAACATCCAAGTTTATATCTTCACAGCATAGCCCCACATCCCCTTCAATGGATATGACACTCTGACGGTACAAAAGCGGGCAGGGTGCAAAACGGGGTATGACAGATCCCGGGGAGTCTGAAGGGTCCCACAGCATCCTGGATCCCACGGGCCTGAACTTTGAAATCATTACGGATCGGGCATGGGGAATCCACCTCCTGACATAGGCCTCCTCCTGATCCATTATCCCGGGATAGGCCACCATGTTGAATGTGAGTCCGGGCAGCATGGAGTTCCTCCTGGCCTTCTCATCAATCAGGAATCGCACATGGGACTCGATCCTGTCAAGGCTGGCGTTTTTCCTGAAATGGTCATGGGTTTCAGGGATGACACCGTCAATGCTGAAAGCCACGCTGTGAACCTGGAGATCCACCAGCATTCTTGATATATCAGGGGTCATAAGCATGCCGTTGGTCATGAAACCCACGGTAATATGGGGTATATCCACAGCTCTTTCCAGAAGGGATTTAAGGTGGGGATACAAAAGGGGTTCCCCGGCACCATGGGTCAAAAGGGTACAGGGCCTGTTCCAGCGGGCAATCTCATCCAGGAGCCCCTTCCATATGTGGGGTGCCATATGGCCGGTAGGCCTTCTGATGGTGGCCGACTCCCCATGGAAATGGCAGAAACGACACCTCAAATTACAGATATTTGTGATTTCGAGAATGATCTCTTCGGGGAACAGGTTATCTCCCATGGGCCCATTGTTGGTTGTTTCGGGAGAAATCTCTCCGGGGGACAGATTACCTCCCATCTCCCCATTACCGATTATTTGTGGGGTAATCTTTTCGGGGGAGAGCTGATCTTTCGTTGTAGCATCCTGCCCGGGAGAGGTGCCTGGCATTTCAGGGTTGCCCTTAGCATTTACATGGAAATTTTCATCGCACATTTAAAAGCAGCTCCTCAAGTTTTTCAGCAACCTTTTCATATGAATATCTGCCAGCAACGTCAAGCCCCCTTTTTATAAGGCGGCTCCCCAAATCTCTGTCCCTGGAGAGTCCGGCCACGGCATGGGCCATGGCATCAACATCCCCGGGGGGCACGAAAAGGGCATAATCCCGGGGGTAACCAAAATCCCTGTAACTTGGAATATCGGTCAAAACTGCCGGAATACCGCAGGCCATGGCCTCCAGGGCAGGAAGGCCGAAACCCTCCCCGGATGACGATGGAGAGAGAAATATTCCGTTGGAAGCTCTGAAAATATCCCCCACCCGGTCAGGGTTCAAATGGACATGGTATTCATGGGCCCGGACACCTGTGAGGCACTCCTCCTCCAGCCTGGTATCAACAGTCGATATTCTGACAAGCTTAAGATTGGGAAGCTTACGGGATGCCCCTTGGAAGGCCCGGAGGCCATCCCCTATGTTTTTAATGGAGATGGTAAATACCCCCACAAGGAAAACAGTGTCCAGGGTCCGGGCAGGGGAGTTTCCATTGAAAGCAGGATCAGTTCCTGTCCAATGGCCACCTCTTGGGTAAAAAAGATGATGCTCCAGCCCCTGGCCACAGGAGAGAAAACGCCCCTTGGGATAGAGGGCGGAAAGACGAGAGGCAAGTTCCCGGGATACGGTTATCTTGGGAATCTCCATGGAGTAACACCTGGTTATGATATCCTCCATGCCCTTTGTCTCACTGTAATCCCCTTCATACCCCTGGACAAGATGCACCAATCTGTCAGCAAATCTTGACAATTCCGGAATATGGGCAAGGGTGGTTGCAATGAGAAAATCAAAATTCCGGGATTCCGCGGCATATAAAAAGGGATCTGCCCCATCCACATGGACAAAGGGAACATTGCCCCCAAACCATGACGGATAGGCCTCCCGGGAGAAGAGAACCACATCATGACCCCTTTTTGAAAGGGCCACTGCCTGATTCATGACCACCTTGACCCCACCGCACAGTGCTGTTGATTCAAGAAAATAAGCAATCTTCATCTATCTTTTTATTCCTCAGACCTTCATGAACAGATTTCCAGTCATTATAATTTGACTCTCCTGCTTTATAATCTTCATACCTTTTGTCTAATTCGCATTTCTGCCAATCCGGCAAGGGAAATTCCGCATTTGTTAACGCAATGGAATCCCAAACATCTTCTACTAATAAAAGTTTTTCAGCAAGTCCTAAACGGCTTACTTCCTGTCTGATATCTTCCACTTTCATATTAACACTCCTTCCTCAATCAGCGGCACGTTTTTTAATTCCTCCAGTTATGGCAGTTTACGATCAGTCAAGAATCCACTCATGGTCAAGCCTTAATAGCCCCATCTCGTTTTCCCATGTATCCAGGGGTTTTATGGAAAAACGGGGGGACTCTTTTTTATGAAAGCAGTGCAGGTGTGAGCTGTCCATGGCAAAGGCAACCACGGAAAAGTTGCCGTGGAGAAAGGGGAGTCCCCTGTAATGGAGGGTAACCTGTCCCACACCCGGCCCCTTTAACGGCTTTCCAAAGACCCGGGCCATGCTGGTCACATGGCACGCAAGATCATCATTGCGCCTTATGCCGGCAGCCACGAAAAACTCCATGTCCGATAAACTTTCATATTTAATCTCAACCCTTAGATCCTCACCCTGCTCCATCTCCACATCACCATGGCATCCGTTAAACACAATGGATAGAATCTGCACAGGGGATGTATCCGGTTTGCCGTGGCCAGCCCTGCTGCCCCCGGAAGCTGAAGGGGTTCCTGGCGGAGCATCCCCGCTGACATCCTCCGGCAGAGAAGTTCCTGGCGGAGCATCCCCGCTGACATCCTCCGGCAGGGAAGTTCCTGGCGGAGCGTCTTCACTGACACCCTCCGGCAGGGAGTATTGACTCTTCTGCCTGCTGAAGTTCTCATAGGCCGCTGTAACATGGGTTGCAAGGCCCATCTGCCTCACGGCTCCTCCGTCAATCCATACGGCCCTGTCGCACAACTGGTTTACAAGGAACATGGCATGGCTGCAAAAGAGAATTGTGCGGCTGCTGTTTTTGAACTCCAACATCCTGTCGATACACTTTTTCTGAAAATAGTGATCACCCACGCTCAATGCCTCATCAATGATGAGAATATCCGGATCAACGGTGGTGGCAATGGAAAAGGCAAGGCGCATGACCATGCCCGATGAGTAGGTCTTGATGGGCCTGTCAATGAACTCCCCAAGCTCGGAAAACGCGATGATGTCGCCCTCCCTGGCCCTAATCTCATCCCGGGAGAGCCCAAGAAGGGAAGCGTTCATCCATATGTTCTGACGCCCAGTGAACTCATAATGGAAACCGGCCCCAAGCTCCAGAAGTGCGGCAACCCTCCCCCGGCGCCTCACATCCCCTGAAGTGGGCTGGAGTGTGCCTGCAACAATTTTGAGCAGTGTACTCTTGCCGGCTCCGTTATCTCCCACAATACCCAGGGACTCCCCATGGGGAATGTCAAGGGATACCTGGGAAAGGGAGTGGAATGCCCTGTGGCAGGGTCTTTTGATCAAAACCTCCTTTAAACGGTCAGAAGGTTTCCTGTAAAGCCGGTAAACCTTTGAAACATTGCGTATTTCAACAGAGTAGATCAATTACAGAACATCTCCAAATGCAACCTTTGAACGGGAAAAGAACCAGCTTCCACAGGCAAAACTCATCATTGCCACAACCATGGTGATGGAAATCATCCATGGATCCGGAGTGTGGAGAAGAAGGACATCCCTGAAATTTTCCACCATAAGGGCAACAGGATTCATCTTAAAAAAAAACTTCATGGATTCAGGAACCATGGAGAAGGGATATATTATGGGAGTTGCAAAAAACCACAGCATTGTCACAACCGAAAGGAGCTCTGCCGTATCCCTTATGAAGACGCAGATGGCCGAAAGAAACAGGCAGAGTCCAAGGGCAAAGAGCATCTCGATGAGGAGCAGCACAGGAACCCACAGCCATGATATGTGAAGATAGCCATCCAGGGCAATGTAGATGAGGAAAAGGCCAAAACCCATGGCATTGGTGATAAAAGCTGAAATCAGGGTACTTAAGGGTATGAGTTCCACCGGGAATAAAACCTTTGTAATGAGAGAGGATTGTGCGATGAGGGAACCAACGGATTTATTAAGGCTCTCCGCAAACATCACCCATGGGAAAAAACCGCATAGAAAAAATATGACAAACCTGTCCGTACCTGTCTCTTCCACTGTAACACTTATTCTCATCACCAGGGAGAAGACAAAAAAGTAGGCAACAATTGTGGCAAGGGGGTTAAGTACCGTCCATAACAGTCCTGCAAAGGAGCCGGCAAAACGACCCTTGATATCTCTCAATACAAACTCCCTTAGAAGCTGAAAACGGCTGAATATCAAAAAAAATGGTTCAAATATCACTTTCAAAGGCATGGTCAAATTTCATATATCCCTTTTTTTTTAAAGATTCAAACATGGTCAAATTTCATATATCCCTTTTTTTTAAAGATTCAAACATGGTCAAATTTCATATATCCCTTTTTTTAAAGATTCAAATTTTCCAATGCAGGTGTTAATATCAGACTGGACTTAATTTTAAAAGTAAATTTCAGCCTTCTTGCATATCAGTCAGGTTACAGGTGTTGAATTTTAATTCTTCCGCCTCCACCGTGAAACAAGAAAGGGTTTTTCAATGAGCATGTATGAAAAAAAGGCGGTGAGGGCAGTCAAAAAAAGATACAAAAAAACCGAGGCCCAGAGGCTCAACCCCAGGGACTGAACATGGATCATTACTGGATAGTGGACAATATACATGCTGTAGCTGACAAGGGAGATAAACAGCACCGGAAGGGATAAAAATTCGGGCAGTTTAATACGGCGGTACTGATATACAATAACAGCCAGGCTGAACTGGGAAATGTATCCGGTATTCATCATGAAAATCATGTTCCCGGCATCCTGGGGAACAAGCTCTGGAAGGTAAAATAAAGCATATGTATGGAGGGCGGCCCCCAAAAGCACTGCCCAGGCCAGGAGGAGAACAGCCCTGGAAAAGATAAAACCAGAGCCCCTAAAACGCCATACCAGCACCCCCAGGGCAAAACTGTAAAGCTCGGCTGGAATCTGTTCGTTGCCCAGCCGCCAAAGCTCGGCAAGGGGAATTGTATTTGTAATGAAAAGGCCGGTCACCCAATTACGGTAAATTATGGAGATGAGAACAATGACACAAAAAGAGCTGAAGGCCCGCCCTGGGGAGCCATGGAGCAGAAGCCTGAAAACCAGTGGAGCAAGAAGGTACCACTGGAATTCAACGGCAAGACTCCAGAAAACAGGATTGATTGATCGGTTGAAATCCGGGCTTAAATTATGGATATTTAAAATATGAAACAGCATATCGTGTGCGTTTTTGGAAAAAAGGGACCAGAAGATCAGAAGCCACACAAGATAGGCAGGATATATCCTCATGAATCTAAGATAATAAAAATGGAACAGACTTCCCTTTCCATGATAACATGGAGAGTGTGAACCTGATTTGATGGAGTGCATGGAGCCGGCAAGCAGATACCCGCTTATTATGAAAAAAAGGGGAACACCATATTTGATGGGCAGTACCAGCATAATACGCTGCCAGTGGTGTATGTGGGGAACCATCAGTCCAAAATGACCCATCACCACAGCAGAGACGGCAGCGGCACGATAGAGATCAAAGGCCTGGGATCGAGAAATATTCACAAAATGGGTACTTTTCCGGGTAGAAGTCATTGGCTTGAGCATTTACACATTTCGACTATAGTTTTCCAGATAATGAAATTGACAGCCTTACTATAGGGGCTGCCCCCTGTGGCTGCCATTAAGGAATTGATTTTTAATAACTTGCCCATTCATCTCATCCCCAGCCACCTAATTACAGGCTTGCCATGGGAGCTTGGGTAAGTTAATTAAACCCAATTACTAAGAATTTATTTACTGAAATATTTTTCTGGAAGTCTATATCACTATGATTTAAATAAGTTAAAAATTTATGGAACATCCCGACATGGAAGATAACAATAACATCCAATTCTGGAGAGAGATAATTGTGGAAGCCTCCGGCATTGACTACGGTACTCCAGTACCTGAGCTTGATGATCTTTTTCTGAATATCTGGTCAGGTCACTACCACAGGATCAGCCAGCTTGTAATAGAGTCCATTTATGGGGATTGCCGATTCCCAAGGGATGATGAATCCCACATCAAAAAGAAAGCGGCCCCCTGCACCCCAAAGGATTCTGACTGCCTGCCCAACGGAGGCGGACTCACACAAAATAGTGCCCACTGCATGGATTTTCTGGAGATCGGTACCGGATTCGGGGTTCTTGCCGCAGGCATCACAAGGCTTACCAAAGGGAGGTGCTTCACCGTTGAGCATCCATCCAGAGAATATTTTCACAAAAGAGGCTACCTCGCCTTTTTAAGGGAGAACTCCACCGAGATGGCAGGGTGCGATCTAAAGGAGGGTCTGCCTTTCAAAAACGGCAGCATCTCTGTTATATGCCTGTGCGATGTGATTGAACATCTCCATTTTGACGATGTAAGAACCCTCCTCGATGAGATGGAGAGAGTGCTTGTTCCCAGGGGGAGGATAATAATATCCACACCCAACCTTCTACGGCTTGGCAATCTTGTCCGCATCGCTGCAGGCCACTCCCCAAACCCTCCCATATATCCTGAAACCTGCGGTCAAACTCATGGTCACATCAGGGAATTTGCACCCAAGGAGCTGGCACGGCTTCTAAACAGACATGGCTTTGAAATTAAGCACCGATGTTTTGGCCTCAACCCCTTTTTCTCATCCCAGGCATTTGGAGAAGAGAACATCTTCTCTAAAAGAGAGGCTCTTTGGATTGAGAGGCTTACAAGATGGCTCATTAAACCGTTTCCATACATAGGTGACGAGATATATCTGAACGCTAAAAAAAATAATTTTAAGAATAAAAAATGCTCGGTAAGCCAAAATTGATGACGGTAACCTCACAAATAAAGCGTGTGTGGATAATCCATAAAATTCATTATTATTTTTTTTATAAAGTGAGAATCAATAACTACCCATTCTCCCGAAGCTCCCGTTCATGATTAATATAATACAATGTTCCTCCCACCGGTGCAAAGGAGAGAAAAAGTATATTGAGCCAGGGAATGAGAAACAGCACTCCAAAACCCATATGAAACATAATATTTTTTTTGAGATATGCAAATCGACCGCCAAATGGCTCCATCCTCCTTGCCGGCACAAGGTCGGTATTGTCCCAGGCAAGAAATATCCCTGCAACAAGGGATGAGAATCCGGCAATAACAGCTCCAAAGGGTGTAACCAGGCCCAGCAGTATCAGGAGTATCATGAGCATTACAGGAATCACCGCCCTTGGGATCTCCTGCAGAATCAAATATAAAAACAGGCCAATTAAAGGGGTCTGATCATCACCTTTTACCATGCCTGTAATCTTTTTTTCGGTAATCCTGGACATGTAATCCATGATAAAAACGGCAAAAAGCAACTGTGCTGTAAAATATGCGAAAATAGCTGCAAAGACTGCAAGAAACATGGAGAGAAGCCATGATAATATGTTCCAAAAAAACAGCATTACAGAAGATTCCGGCATTGCCCATAGCATACTCAATATCTCCTGGTGGTACATGAAAACAATGGCCGAAAAGGCAATGGTGAGAGTCACTACAACCAGAAATCTGAGAATGCCTAAAAAAAGCAGCAAAGGGCTGGTCAATGCCATACCCACTCCCTTGAAGTTATATACAATACCTTTTATAAATTCCATATCTCCTCCATACTGTAGACTTCCAGAAAAATATTTTAGCAAATCCATTTTTGAGGGCAGCCATAGGGGGCTGCCCTCTACAGTACGATAACCAATTTAATTATCTGGAAAGCTATGTTTCAGCCAGAAACCTTGAAGTAAGAAGCCAAATCAACCTGGCTCACCCAATAGTTACAATCGTTGCTGTGTCAGCAGGCATTTCAACGCAAAATCATGGCAAACGAAAAGCAATCCTTTTGTCATCTTTTATTCTCATCCCGGGTTCCATGGATTTTAACAACACTATACAATGATTCCATGATTCAGACAATTTAAAATAATCACATCATCCACACCATCTCCAAAATGATCTGCACCCGGGATGCTTCCCGACTCGGTTTGCATTATTATTTAATTATTTATGCAGTCTATCACGCCTTTGATGAAGACTTATTGTGCTTTATCTAAAATGCTGATATGTGATTAAATTTTAAAATAACATCCATGCCCTGGCAGGTACAATAAAACATGAAATCTGGGTAGCGGCTT
Source organism: Desulfamplus sp. (assembly GCA_015231465.1). GTDB lineage: Bacteria > Desulfobacterota > Desulfobacteria > Desulfobacterales > Desulfobacteraceae > Desulfamplus. The sequence goes on along the minus strand of JADGBO010000052.1, from coordinate 6,804 downwards.
TGGTGATGATTGATGCCTGACGGCTTTCATATAAAAAAAATTATTCAGCAAATTATAGATCATAGCAGGTGGCTTGATATTCTCATACCTCATTATTATGTGGTATCAATTCATCTGAGAAGAACTATAGTTGATCGCAGGTGTACAATGGCGTTTAAAAGTGTGGTTGATGTACAGGAAAAGCTTGGGTCTGTAAGCTATATCTCTTCAAAAGAGATTGCAACAGTGGTTTACCTTGCTGGGGCAACCAAAAAACCGGTTCTCGTTGAAGGACCCGCCGGTGTCGGGAAGACCGAGCTTGCCAAAAGTGTTGCCGAATGCCTCAAAAGAGACCTTATCCGTATGCAGTGCTACGAAGGTCTTGACGAGTCAAAAGCCCTGTATGAATGGGAGTATGCCAAGCAGCTTCTATATACCCAGATTATCAAAGACAAAATCAATGATGTGATTTCAGAGTCTTCAACCCTGGCCGAAGCCATTGACCAGATTGCCGGACATGAAGATGCTTTTTTTTCCCACCGGTTTATTCAAACCAGGCCCCTGTTACAGGCGATTTCAAGCCCGGAACCCGTTGTCCTTTTAATTGATGAAATCGACAAATCTGACCCGGAATTTGAAGCCTTTCTCCTGGAGCTGCTCAGCGATTTCCAGGTGACCATACCCGAATTAGGGACAATTAAAGCAAAGACCCACCCGTTTGTTTTTTTGACATCCAATAATTACAGAGACATGAGCGATGCTTTAAAAAGGCGGTGTATCCACATCTATATTGACTATCCGGCCATTGAAACCGAAATGGAGATTGTCCGGCTGAAAATTCCGGGCATTGACGAAGCCCTGCTTAAAAAAATAGTGACCATGGTTGCCAGGATACGGGAACTTGACCTGAAAAAGAAACCTTGTATTTCAGAAACCCTGGACTGGGCCAGATCCCTCATTGCACTACAGATCAACGACCTCTCCCCGGAAATCGTGACCAGTACCCTCAACACCTTGTGTAAGCATAAAACAGACTATGATGTTGTAAAAAACAATATTCTCACAGTCACCAGACAGACATCCCAATGCTAAAGCTTATGCTGAAATTTGTCTCCTGCTGCAGGGCGGCGGACTTAAGAATTTCCACTGCTGAAGTTTTGGACTGTATGGAACAGCTTAAGCTGGTGGATATCCATGATGAATTCCAGTTTAAAACCGTTCTGAGAACAAATTTTGCCAAAAGTCGTATGGATCAGAGCAAATTCGATCAGCTTTACCACCTTTTTTTCTACGAAATGGAATCCAACTTATCTGCTGCTGCTGAAAAATCACCGGAACAACTGGGCATGGAAGCAGTTATCCACATGATGGAAAAAGAGTTGGCGGGTGACGATCTCGACACATCCCTGATGGACTTTCTATCAGGCAACCCCCTTAACTACATCGGTGAAGTACAGGCCATACATAACCGGGAAGAGAAAGCGGCAAAAGCTTTAAAATCCAACATGGGCCAGTTGTCAAGCCGCCTTGAAGTCATGCTGAAAATCAACAGGCTGAAAGCTGGAGCCGTTAAGTTTATGGGCGGCAACCATGCCAATATTGATGATTCCCTGAAAGCTGCCATTGAAAACCAAATTAACACCCGGCTTGAAAGTGCCTACAACCTCCTGAACAAAGAGCCCAGACCGGACAACGCCGGGCTGCAAAAATTTTCAGGCAGAGAAAAACATTTCAACACCATAGGCGAAATTCCATTCTCCAATTTGAGTAAGAGAGAAACCAAAGAAGTCCGGGACATTATCAACAAACTTGTCAGGAAACTTGAAGAGATTACCACCCTCCGGTATGCCACAAATAACAAAGGTGTCATGGATGTGAAAAAAACCATTCGCAATTCCGGTAAATACCTCGGGATTCCCATTGAAATCAAATACAAAAACAAACCCCTGCGCAAAGGGAAAATTGTCACGCTTTGTGATGTCTCAGGTTCAGTCTGGTCAACAGCTCGGTTTATGCTCAATATTCTTTACTCCCTGCAGATATGTTTCAGTAAAGTAAAAAGCTATATCTTCATATCAGACATGACAGAAATAACCGAATATTTTGTTGAATACAATGTGAACGATGCCATAAAAAAAATAATGAACAATACAGATATAAATTACAACAGCATGACCGATTACGGCATGGCGTTTCAGCATTTTAAGAACAGGCACTTAAACGAGCTGGATAAAAAAACGACCCTTATCATCATCGGGGATGCCCGTTCCAACTATATGAATCCCCAGGAGTTTATTTTAAAAAAAATGCGGGAAAGATGCAGGCGTGTTATCTGGCTAAATCCGGAACAAGAACAATTCTGGTCCGCAGGGGACAGTGAAATATACACCTATAAAACCTACTGCAACGAAGTTCGTGCCTGTGGAAATCTGAATCAGCTTGTTGACTTCATTGAAGCATTAATCATTTAGCAATAGGACTTAAATAACTTGCCACTTACCTCACCCCCCAACCCCCTCTCCATGAATTGAAGCCCCGTAGGCACTGATTCAGTTCTCACCAATATTCTTGAGTTCAAGGGTGACCGGATCGGACACGGTCAGTTCCAAATCAAGCCAATAGGAAGCCGACCCCAAATTTAGACAAGGAATATGGAGGACATTTGTAAAAATATCATATTTTGAACAATTGCCCTGGTTTGCCGCCTGGCCATTGTCAGTTTTTGTACACATATCTCCGGGGGCCTGGTATGTTGTTTCCCACCCGAAAGGGACATCACAGGGGGTGGGAAACATAGCCCAGCAATCTGCACCGGGAACCTTTCCATAGGTGATTACCTGGATGCAGACCCCGGACGAAAGCACTCCTGAACTTTGTGCCGGAATTTCTCCTGAATGCACCACGGTTCTCCCCCCGAGAAGCACTTCATCGGACCCTATGACAAGATCAAGGGTTTTATCTTCAAAGATAATACTCTGAACCTGGGATGTTGCAGGCATGGAGAGCCTGGTGCCGTTGCCCCCCTCAAAGGTGACATAGGCCCCTGAGCGTGAAATCGTGAACTCCCCGGACTCCATATCCAGAAATTTAATCCGATTTTCTCCTGGAAAATTTACAAGCCTGGCAACTCCTCCCGATTCCAGGGCAATATTGTTGACCCCGGTGCAGCCGTAAATATGGACAGTCTCCCCGGATTCAACCCGGCACAATGTATCGTCGGTTAAAACCACAATGCGTATTCGGGGCTCCTGAACGGTTTCCACGGCCTCAATATCAAGGTAGTTGATCATTGTATATTCATCAAATATTCCAATATCAACGGTGAGTTTACTGTCTGAAACCGTAACTTCCTTCCTTCTTACAATATACTGTTGGGACGGTTCATCATCAATGAAGGTTATGCCTTCTATCACCACCCGGTTGTGTTGGCGTACCCTCCTCGGGGTACCCACGGAGAGTTCCACCACATAGGTTCCGTTGGGGAGATCAAATTCAAAAATTGATGGATGGTGGGCCCAGTCATCATAGACGTATGTTATCTTTCTCTCATCTGTTTCTGTGCCCCAGGGGTCCCTTCCGGCGAGAAAATGGGTTGTATCATCCAGCCAGCCGAAACCGGCTGCCGGGTCATAGGGTTCAGTCCCCACCTGGAGATAGTCCCTGCCTTCAATCTTTACAAAAGGGTATGAAAAGCCTGTTCCCCAGGCATCTTCCCTCCATTGGGTAAGGGGCTCTTCCTGGGGGTCCTGGAAATTTATATAATATTTGCCAGGCTCACCCTGGGCCCTGGGATGTTGAGGCTCCGGTGTAATGTCGGGTATGGTGTCAATCTCTCCTCCTATTTTTAAACCGATTAGCCGCCGCAATTCATAGAGAAAAACATCACTGTCCGTATATGAAGCAACACCCTTGATGACTTTCCCGGCCTGGATATCAGCCTCGGCCGATGATGAAAAGTCATTTTCAATGTACTCCCGGGTCACCCCGGGCATCTTTCCTCCGTTTAGAAGATAGAGATATTCATAATCCTCAAGGCTGTCCCTCATGAGTTCAAAACGGATGGAGGGGACAAAAGCATGGCCGTTGGCACCGTAGGATATGGCACTGTTATCTTTGGATGGGGGATAGAGCATGAAAAGGTCCCCATTGTGGCCGTCATTGAGGGGTTCCGTCCATGGATTTTTGCTCCAATTGTTCAGGGAGTAATAGGCAATGCCCCTTACACGGTATTTCCAGAGGAACCAGCCTGTGAGTTTGGCCTCAATGCCGGGATGATCCAGGGTAATTGGATTGAAAAAAGGTGGTCTTGTGCCATGGAGCCAGTATATCCATGTCTCTTCACCGTGGTAGAGTTCCCTTTCATGGGATATTTTCGGGTCATAATTGTTCAAAACCGGAAGCCATATGTCGATCTGTCCCGGGGAGATGTAATCCGGGTGGCTGTAAATTTCCGGTTTGGGTTCTTCGGAGACCATGAGTTTGAGATCCGGAGCAGCACTTTTCAAATGACGGGAATACCAGGCCACGGCATCATAGTCGGCCTGATTCTGGGGTTCATTGGCAAAATAGTAGTAGGCCCTGTCCAGCACCCCGGAGAGGGAGAGGTGGTTTTCCAGGCCTTTTATATATTGAAACCATTTCTGATTATAGGGAGAGTTGGGCTGGTTTCCAGTGTACCAGTCCGTGCTGTCCCGGGTCACCTGGCAGAAAACCCCGGGACGCTGATCACTGGATGCATCGTTGTTCAGGAAGGTGGCGGCCATGAAAGAGGGAAATCCGGTTCCCTGGTTGAAGGGATGGGAAAATTTACCGCCCATCAAACCGGAACCCTTGAGGTAGCGCTCCCCAGGCTCCTGGAATCCCCAAATACCGTCATTATCGGTCAATGTGCCGTCACAGTCGTAGTCAATGTAGGGGGAAGCACCGTTTCCGGTAATTCCCCCGGACCAGAGTACGCTCTTGGGGGTCAGGCGGTGATCAATGAAATACTGCTTTATAGCGTCCACATAATCCCAGTAGTTATCCCCGCAGCACTGGACACCATATTTTTCAAGTATGGTCTGGTGGGAGAAGTTCATCTGGGATTTAACATGAAGCTCCCTGGGGATGGCAAAATTGAATACATGTAACTTTACCGGAACATTGACGGAAAAGGTGCCGGCGGCATGGGTGCAGACAAGTTCAATATCTGCTTCGTAGTCACCAGGCAGGGTATCTTCGGATACATGCACCGTTATCCAGAATGATGTGTTTTCCCCGGGAATAAGCGAGACAGTATCCCCGGGTTCCAGGGGCCACAGCGGATCCGGCCAGGGCTTGGCACTGCTTAGAATATCGGTGGGATGGTTGATGTCAACATACATGACCTGGTGAATACGGGTTTCAATCCCCATGCCCAGTTCCATTGTACCAAGGGATATTTCCATGGCAGAGGATGGATTCACAACTATCTGAAAGGGTTCAAACTCATTTTGTGCCGCATAAACTTCTATCCTGGACCGGATATTCCCGGGAACGGCATCATCCTTGAAAACTTTTACAGAAGGCAGGGCACTCCAGATGGAGAGGGTTTCTGTGGACTGGCTTAGAGCGTAGCTTGGATAGTTCTCCCCCTCTTGGGCTCCTCCATATCCTCTACAGATTACGAGTAGAGTTAAAAGGGAGCAGATTATACAGCAAACCTTCATGGCCAAACTTTCCTGCCCCACCCGAACACGGGAAGCAACCTTCCCCCCCGGTCGAATATGAGAAGCAACTTGCCCCCCCGGTCGAATATGAGAAGCAACCTGCCCCCCCGGTCGGATATGAGAAGCAACTCTGTTACTCCGGGAATCCCATGGATTACCCTGTAAACTTTTTGACTTTGCCATGGTAATACCTCCGTCTGGTTTGATTAAATTATCAAATACCTTTACCTGGTTTGATTAAATTATCAAATAACGCAACCTGTTTTGATCAAATTGTCCAAATCACAGACTACACGGATGACCCGGATTTTTCAATATGCCCCCAATTTTCCAATCAGTGCAATAATTTAATGGGTTCAACCAGTTATTGATACTATTTAAATGCCGAAATTTCCTTGACTTTTAAATAAAAAATAACATATCTCATAGGCAGGCTGTATAGCATATATATTTTCATATAACCAACATGGCGGCATTACCGCCACAATCGAAGCATGAAAGTCCCGGGAACCTTGAAATATGGGAACTTTCATATAAAAATTGTTCAAATATTTATGATAACCAGGAGATATTAAGGAACCATGTTCATTCTGGGAAATTTTTTCAAAGCCATTGCAGTGGTGCTTGATTATGCACTTAGCATCTACATGTGGCTCATCATTGCAAGGGCGGTACTTTCATGGGTCAACCCGGACCCGTACAATGCCATAGTGCGTTTTATAAATAACATAACAGAGCCTGTTCTATATCAAATCAGAAAAATATTGCCGGTCTCTTTTGGCGGAATAGATGTATCCCCAATTGTAGCAATGCTGGGCATTATTTTTCTTCAGACATTTCTTGTGGGCAGCCTCCACAGACTTGCCCTCTCTTTCCTGTAAAAACCAGGAGAGTCTCGAAAACCATACCAGGAGACCCGGTTAAATGGCAAGAATTGATGCTTTTTTTAAACTGATGAACGATCAAGGCGCTTCCGACCTGCACCTTGTGTCCGGCCAGCCCCCGGCACTGAGGCTTCATGGTGACATGGAAAGAATCAAATACAAAAAACTTGACAACAACGATCTTAGAAACATTCTCTATGAGATAACTCCGGAAGACAAGATCAAGGTTTTTGAAGAGACCGGGGATGTTGACT
>JADGBO010000051.1:12302-17594 GCA_015231465.1 Desulfamplus sp. | reverse complement strand
CATCAGGTCAATGCTCTCTGCAAGGGGAATATTTTTTTATCGACATATGATTTTTTTTATGATTAAACATTCATGTTTTTTTAAGGTTCAAGCAGTTCCCGTGGGTGATAAGGTTTTATTCGGCCTTATATGACTTTTATTCGAGACGGATTCCTTAAACAGGAGAAATTGATGGAGACAAAAAGTGATATCCTGAAAAAGTGCTTTCTCTTCAGTACCGCCAGTGATACGTATATAGATGCAATATCCCGGATCGCCATATCCCAATATTTCCAGGAGGGAGAAGTTTTGGCCATTAAGGGAGAAGCTGTAAATTTTTTTTTCGTACTTCAAGCCGGTATGCTGATGGTGGATCTGGATGGAGAAAAGGCTTTGATTCTGCAAAAAGAGGGAGACTTCGCAGGATTTGAAATCTTGTCCCGGGACCACACATTATGTTCCACGGTTACTGCTCTCACCGATGGTAAAGCCCTTTTTATAAAAAGGGATGATTTTATGGCCATGCTTGGGGATAATCCCCAAAGCAGTGAGCAGATCATGCAGTTGTGGAAGGACCACGCCGGGCATACTTTTCCCTTTCTCGAAGATACCCGGGAGAGCCAAAATAGTCAACCGGCCATGACTGCATAGCCATGGATGCCTGGACTGTATAGCCATGGATGCCTGGACTGCATAGCCATGGATGCCTGGACTGTATAGCCATGGATGTCTGGACTGCATAGCCATGGATGCCTGTTTTTACAGTAATGTTTTTTATATTTTCAATCTAAAAAATATCAACCAATGGAGGTAAAATTGTACGGATTACAGGCTATATCGGCAAGCAATGGCTGGGCCATTGCCGTTGTAGGAATCACAATAGTGTTTACGGGGCTTGTGCTTCTCTCATTTTTCATCAACCAACTGCATAAAATCCTTGATATATGGGATAACAGGAGTGATTTAACCGCCTGGAAAGAGAACCTTTTCAGAAGAAAAGTGCCTGGGCCCGCCATCATTTCACTTACGGGAGAGCAGAAAGAGAGTGCAAGGCAATTTCATATGCTCGTAAAAAAACTGGATGACGCTTTCCCCCTGCCGAGACTTCTCAAGATTGCCCAGGTGAGCGGCATCAGCTTACCCCATTCAAACCTTGCCGCCCTCATTGGAACTGGCATCATAAAAAGGGGTGAACTGGGGATGTTCACCTGGGACGAGGAGCTTTACAGGAAAATGCTTTGACCCACCGGCGTATCAGGCCGGACAATTACTCTTGGTCCAAAAAAAGCATGTACCCATATTTGAAATTGAACTATCATTCATTGTTTTGTATTGGTTGCAATTTTACATCAACATTATTTTACATTAACACTATTTTACATTAACACTATGCAACATTAACCCCCCCCATGCCGTTATGATATGATGCATTTTCTGCGGCAAATCTAAGGAAAAATGTAATGGAGCATCTATTCATAGAATTTTTTCAGAATACCGGTTTCTACCTCTGTGATTACCGACATGTAGTCATGATTATAGTGGGATCTATTTTTATATATCTTGGAATTGTCAAACACTATGAACCGCTTTTGCTGGTTCCCATAGGATTTGGTATGCTTGTGGGCAACATTCCTGTTTTCGAAGGGCTTGGTCTTGGAATTTATGAAGACAACAGCGTTCTGCACTACCTTTACTACGGCGTAACCCTTGGAATCTATCCTCCGTTGATATTTCTCGGCATAGGAGCCATGACCGACTTTTCAACACTTCTGGCAAGGCCGGTGCTGATGCTCCTGGGAGCCGCTGCCCAGGCCGGGGTTTTCATAACCTTTCTTGGAGCCCTGGCCCTGGGATTTGCCCCCAATGAGGCAGCATCCATAGGTATCATAGGGGGAGCCGACGGTCCTACAGCCATATTCCTTTCCGCCAAGCTGGCCCCCACCCTCATCGGACCCATTGCCGTGGCGGCCTATTCATATATGGCCCTTGTTCCGGTCATTCAACCCCCCATAATGAACCTTCTTACCACAAAAAAAGAGCGACTTATCCGCATGGAGGAGCCGAGGATCGTTTCAAAAAGGGAGAAAATTCTGTTTCCCATCATAGCTTTTTTGCTTTGCTGTTTCCTTGCTCCAGCAGCACTTCCCCTCCTGGGAATGCTATGTTTCGGCAACCTTCTCAAGGAGGCCGTCGTTACGGAAAGGCTTGCGGTGGCAGCGAGAAATGCCATAATAGACTCAGTTACCATACTTCTTGGACTTACAGTGGGTGCCAGCACCCAGGGGAATGTCTTTCTTACGCCCCAGTCTGTGGGAATCTTTGCCCTTGGGGCCTTCTCCTTCTGTGTGGCCACGGCATGCGGGCTTCTCTTTGCAAAACTCATGAATCTTTTTCTCAAGACAAAAATAAATCCCCTCATCGGTGCGGCAGGAGTATCGGCCGTACCTGACTCTGCAAGGGTTGTCCAGATGGTGGGCCAGAAAGAAGACCCCACAAATTTTCTCCTGATGCACGCCATGGCACCCAACATTTCCGGCGTAATAGGTTCTGCCCTGGCAGCAGGGGTTTTGTGGAGTTTCATGTCTTGAGATATGCCGTTTTTTAGGGGATGTCCTTGCATTTACATCCAAAATTGCATCATATAGACTTCCAGAATAATATTTCAGGGGCAGCCGCAAGGGGCTGCCCCTACAGTATGTTTGACAATTTCATTATCTGGAAAACTATATTAATGATGTTCTTGCATTTACATCCAAAATTGATATTGATAGATAATAATAGATAATGATATGAAATCCTTAAATAGAGCGGAATAATCTTTAAACAGGTTCTTAAGATTGCCAAAAGGAGCATTGTATGCTTGAATCAAAAATTGAAGATCATGTGATGATCATAACTTTGACCAACGGTAAAACAAATTCAATAACGAGAGAGACCCTGGACGGCCTCAATGATTGTCTGAAACGCACCTCCCTGGAGAGTTCAATAAAAGGTATTGTCATAACCGGACAGAACCGTTTCTTCTCCAGCGGCTTTGATCTTAACACTTTCATGGGATTCAATGAGAGAAGTGAGGCCATTGAGTTTCTTGGATATGCAGATGAGGTATTTCTTGACCTCTTCCTCTGCCCCAAACCGGTTATCTGTGCCATGAACGGCCACGCTGCCGCCGGGGGCCTTATCATGGCAATGGCATCGGATTACAGAATCATTGTGAATCATCCCAAAATAAAGGTGGGCATGTCCGAGATAAAGATCGGAGTGCCCTTGTCCGTGGCCCAGAGTGCCATCATGCGATTCGGCCTGGATTCAGATAAAAAATTCAGGGATTTGATGTATTTTGGAGAGATGATGGATGTTGCCGCTGCCCTGGAAAAGGGAATTGTTGACGAGCTGGTGGATACCGGGGAACTCCTTGGGAGGGCCAAAGCACTTGTATCCCTTTGGATGGATACCCCGGCAAGGCCCTTTTGCCGGATCAAGGAAGAACTTAAAATGGAAACCGGCAGCCGAATCAGAAAACGAATGGCCGATACCGACTGGCATCCCGCACTGGACTGTTTCTTCAACCCACAGGTAAAAGAGACACTTAAGTTTGTTCAGTCAACTATGGAGTGAGGTAACTATTCACACTCCCCCCTTATAAATGTGATCGTTAGCGGATAACTATCTGATTTTATTCACCACGAAAAATTGAAGAAGGGGGGGGAGTGACGGGGCACAAGTGAGTAGAGCTTGAGTAGATGCATAATCAATAATGGGGATTCCAGCTAATGGCAAAAGAGAAAATACTTGTTGTTGATGATGAAGAGGATATTATTGAACTTGTGCGTTACAATTTGGAAAAAGAGGGCTACAGGACACTATGGGCGGCCACCGGAGAGAAGGCCCTCAGGCTTGCCAAAGATACCTTGCCTGATCTTATAGTTCTGGACTTGATGCTGCCAGGCATTGACGGCCTGGAGGTTACAAGAATCCTGAGAAAAGAGGATTTGACGGCGGATATTCCCATTGTAATGCTCTCGGCCAAAGGAGAAGAGACGGACATTGTGACGGGCCTGGAGCTGGGGGCCAACGACTATGTTTCCAAACCCTTCAGTCCCAGGGAGCTTGTGGCAAGAATTCGGGCAATTCTCAGGAGACGAAGAGCCTTTGAATCATCTGCGGCTCCTTTAATGACAGTCATAGGAGATATGACAATCGACCACAGCAGACACCTCGTTACAATAGATGATTCTCCTGTGGAACTGACATTTTCCGAATTTCAGTTGCTCTCATTTCTCAGTGCTAAAAAGGGTTGGGTCTTTACAAGGGGCCAGATTGTTGATGCAGTCCACGGAAAAAATTATGCTGTCACCGAAAGAAGCGTTGATGTTACCGTTGCAGGCCTTCGTAAAAAACTCGGTAATCTCTCCAAATTGATCGAAACCGTCAGAGGTGTCGGGTACAGATTTAAAGAAGAGTTGACTTAGATGTGGGTGGTTAAAATCTGCCATTTTTCGGTTGCTCATTTTTTGACCATCTCATGTTCTGTGATTATATGCAATATGCCCGAAAAACTATTTTAATATCAAATATCTTTTCTAATGAATTAATTTCTGGCATAAAGGAGAACATACCATTATAATTTTCAGATTGCGGGGCAACAAATGAACTACGGCATATTGAGTGCAAAACAGCTTAAGAATATCGACAAAGTATTAAAGGAGACTCTTATTGATGCAGGAGTCAAAAATGCCCTCCTGATTGATATGGCAGGGAACATCGTCTCCAAACAGGATGATGGTAACTTCAATATCAACACCGTGGCTTTTGCGGCTCTGGCTGCAGGTAACTTTGCAGCGGTGGAGGCAATGGCAAAAATGGTGGGAGAGTCGGAATTCTCACTTCTCTTTCACAAAGGGGAGACTGCAAGTATCCACTTCAGCAAGGTCAGCGAACATTTTCTGCTTATTACAATGTTTCACAAGGAGCTCTCTCTGGGCCTCATACGCCTTAAAGTCACAGAGACCAATGATGCCATCAACAGCATATGTTCCCATGCACCGGATTCTTAATTAAACCACCATGGCGGTACTACCGCCACAATCGAAGTATGAAAGTAGGGGAGTATTGCATACGCCCCTTAAAATATGAGGACTTTCATATAAAAAATGGATGAGCATTTTCCTCAATAAGATGAGACATTTTCCTTAATTGATGAGAAGGAGATATATTGGCTTTCATCAACATAATGACCAAAGAAGTTCAGGTTAAAATTGTCTATTACGGTCCCGGCAGGGGGGGCAAGACAACCAATCTGGAGTATATCTA
>JADGBO010000051.1:0-12205 GCA_015231465.1 Desulfamplus sp. | reverse complement strand
TACAAGAAGTACCGAAGCAATATCCAGTCCGAGATGGTCAGCCTGAAAACCCATGATGATAGGACACTTTTTTTTGACTTCCTCCCCTTTGATGTGGGACAGATAAAAGGCTACAATGTCTCTATTCAGCTTTATACCGTACCTGGGCAGGTAAAGTACAATGCCACCCGAAAACTGGTATTGAAGGGGGTTGACGGCATTGTGTTCGTGGCCGATGCCATGGAGTCGAGACGTCAGCACAACATTGATTCTCTCAAACAGATGATGGAGAATCTTGAGACATACAACCTTGATATAAAGAAAATACCCCTGGTTCTTCAATACAATAAATATGATATCAAAGACCCTAATATTTCTCTCCTCTCTCCCCAGACAATGCAAAATGACCTTAACAGAGACCTGAGGGTACCTGCATTTGCCGCAAGTGCATTGGCCGGAGGCAATGTAATTGCAACCCTTAAAAAGATAATTTCTTTAACTTTGTCATCAATCCAGGATCAACTTTTTTAAGGAGGCTCATTTGAAAAAGAAATCAAGCAAAAAGCCCGCTGCGGCGGTGGATGATCTGAAACGCCTTGTTTCAAGCCTTAACAGTCAAATGGACGCTTCTTCCTTGGAGCAGATAAAAAATAGAGCCGACCTCCTGGCCGGTCAGCCTGGCCAGGATAAAATTCAGGCCACCTTTGCAAAAATGGTCAAAGCCCTCTCTAACTATATGCTTTCAAATATTGATTCCATGCACGATGATGCCCTTCCCCTGCTCGCCTCTCTTATAAAAAATATGGTCTCCTTTTCATCAGAGGGCTCCAATCTTCAGGCCACAGAAAAACAGGCATTGCTCTCAAAGGAGATGACAAAGTTCAATGATCTTAAAAAAAGGATCCAGCAGGCAGGAAAAAGCACTCCCTCCTCCGGTGCTTCGGGCGGACCCTCCATAGACAATCTCAAAGCCATTATACTCTCCCTTGACTGGGAGATATCCGATGAAATTATCCAGAAGCTCCATAATGAGATAGAGAGTTTAAAAAAACTATGGCACACCAGCAAAATTCATGTCTCATTTCTCAAGATGTTCCAGAGTATAGCCACATATATCAACAACAAGGGGGCAGATACCCATCCCGATGCCATCTCATTTTTAAGTACGCTTTATGACAATTTTGAACAGGTGGCAAATCATCCTGAGCTCTCCAAAGAGAGACAGCAGGAGATACTTTCAAGGGAGTTTCAAAAATTTAACGGGCTTAAAGAGAAAATTTCAGCCCGTTCCGCCCTAAGGCAGCCTGTTTCAGCCCTGAGCCCCATGGATGACCTGATCGGCACCAAGGCCACAAATCAATCTCCGGTTGACGATCTCATAGAGGAGCTTCACATGCTCCAGGATGACGGACCTTCACAGCATCACAGTGCCGGAGCCTCTTCTGCTCCGGCCAATCCAGATGTAAGGGAGGTCATTCCGGACCGCATGAAAAACCAGCCCATTCCGGAGATTCAAACCAGGTTGGATGCTTTTTTCAATGAAGACGAATCCCTGGATCAGTTTGGATTTGCAGATTCGGGAGAAGAGGTCGTTCCCTACAAGGAGAGTCAGGCCGGGTCCGCTAAACCCTCTCCGGCACCTCCCCGGCCATCTTCACCGGGTGGCACTGCCGCCGGAGCCCCTCCTTATACTGCCGCCGGAGCCCCTCCATCTCCTTCATTACCTGACTTTACCCCGGATTTTACCGATGATGATACGGCTGAAGTGGTTCCCTATGAATTTGAGGAAGATATTTTTGAGGAGATGGCCGATGATGAACCGGAAAAAGCCTCCCGGACTCCGGACAAGATTGCGGAATCGGCGGCCATTGACACAGAACTAATAGAAATGATCAGGTCAACCCTTTCCAGGTCCGGCGGCACTCCGTCACCCGATGACCTTGAATCCCTGAACAATTCCCTTGAAGCCATTGAGCATCAGCTCAGCGAGGCCAGGAACCGGGGCACAGACACATCGGAATCCCAGGCCCTTGTTGAACTGTTTAAAAGTTATCGTGACTCCCTTGATATTGTATCAAAGTATGATGAGTCAAAAGATATGACCCGAACTATGGCCCGGACTGTCATGGAAGAGATGATATTCTGCCTCGACTGCCTTAAACGGCTTCACTTGTCTGACCCCATAAGGGAGCCATCTCCGGTACCGACCCTTGCCGGGGCGTGTATCCGTCACATAAAATTCCATCAAACTCTTGTCAGCATCCTCTCCCGTCATATCCAGGGGAGATATTCCCATGATGCCGGGTCTGCCATGGCCCAGCCCGGCCCGGGGGATGCAGCCCTGGTCCATGGCGGGCCGGGTATGAAACCAGACGACCATGCCCATGGGGAAGTACTATCCGGTGCCGAGATCATTAACAATGGCCCCGAGGGTGATGAAACATTCAAAAAAGGAGAAGATAGTGGGGAAGCATCACAAAATACGCCACCCACAGGATTCTGGGCAAAACTGAAAAAAATATTGGGGATGTCATGAACGATGAAAATGAAAAACTTATATTTTTCTGCGAAGAGTGCGGAGAGAAAAATCTTGTGGATTCCGACATTATAAAGGAAGGGCGGGTAACTTTCAAATGTGCCCACTGTAATTACCTGAACAATTACCCTGTTCCAGGCTTCAAAAATAAAGCCAATTAAGGTCAGCCGTAAGGGAGTGTCCCTACATCAGGTTGCCGTGGAAGACTATAGATGGAGAATTTTATTGTCGGGACGATGACGGATTAAATGGATTGCTTGCAGGAGGTGTTGATGTCGGTATCAGCAGAGACGGTTATTTTGATTTTCACACTTTTTATTTACGTTATTATTCTGTTTGTTTTCAATAAGGCACGTAAAAAATATGCAGGCGGAAAGGTCGGTCAGGTTGTCAACCTCATTCTTGTAACTGCGGCACTTCTTTTCGTAGCCGATTACGTTACGATCCTTGAGAGTTACATCAGTACAGACCTGATAGATACCGTCAAAGCCCTTTTCCGAACAGCCGGTCTCTCTTTCCTTGCCTATGGCGGGGTAAAGGTTGCAGGGTCCTAAGGTTCTCCTTGTCAGTTTCAAAAATGTCCATATTGGAAAAGGCAGTGCCTGGCAAATTGTTTTACATTGCAACCCTGGGATGCAAGGTCAATCAGTACGAATCCGATGGTATTGCAGGGGATTTGATATCAGGAGGGTGGAGGCAGTGCAGCCACAGCAGTGATGCAGATGTCTGCATTATTAACACCTGTGCGGTCACTTCCAGGGCTGCCATGCAGTCAAGGCAGGAGATCAGGAAGATTGTCCGCTCCAATCCCCATGCAAGGATCGTGGTTACAGGATGCCATGCCGAGACAGAACCCCATGAGATAGCAAAGATTGGCCATGTTGACATAATTACAGGCCACAGGGACAAGTTCGGCATTCCATCGGCCATCATGGGAGGGTACAGGCCCTGCATATTGCCCTCTCCGGCCTTGCCGGGACGGGATGGGATTATTTTTCACTCCTTCCCTCCATCGGTGACCGGCAGTAAAACCCGGGCATACCTTAAAATCCAGGATGGATGCAGCTCCTTCTGCACATACTGTATTGTCCCCCACGCCAGGGGGCCCAGCAGAAGCATGCCCGAGGAGGAAGTACTAAACCATCTTGTCCATCTCACATCCCTGGGATACAGGGAAGCCGTCATTACCGGCATCCATGTGGGGGCATACGGCCTGGATTTCTCTAAAAAAATCACCCTGACCCAACTTCTCCAACGCATTGAACAGCTAAATCCCATCCCAAGAATAAGGCTGAGTTCCATAGAACCCGGGGAGCTTACCCGGGGAATCATAGACATGGCGGCCAGAAAAACAATATTGTGCGATCACTTTCATATTCCCCTCCAAAGCGGAGATGACAATATACTCCAAAGGATGGGAAGGCCCTATGATTCAAAACTTTTTCACAGTCTGATCATGAAGATCAAAAAAGATGTTCCTTCCGCGGCCGTGGGGGTGGATATACTTGTTGGCTTTCCAGGGGAGTCGGATCAGGCCTTTGAAAACACCTGCAAACTGATCGAGGAACTCCCTGTTACCTATCTGCACGTATTTCCCTTTTCGCCAAGAAAAGGCACTCCTGCCTTTGATTTTCCAGATAAGGTGCCCTCCAGGACAATCAAAACAAGATCTGCCCTTTTGAGAACCCTGGGCCTGGAAAAGAGAAGGGAGTTTGAAAACAGGGCCTTGGGCAATGTGCTTGGGGCGGTGATACAGGAAAAACGGGATGAAGTGACCGGCAGACTCACGGCATTGACATCCAACTATCTGTCGGTCCTTGTGGATGGAGGCGATGGCCTGAAGGGGAAAATAGTATCCATAATCCCGGAAAAACGAAAAAAAGACAACAGACTTTACGGAACCGTTCAAAACCCATAGTGCTGTACCCATTGAATGCTCTGTGCATAGACCTTGCTGCAAATTAAACAGTGCTGTGATAACCTCATTATTGATAATTTAAGGAGATATAAAACATGACCGATGTCTATAAAAAACTTGCCGAACATCTTGATAAAACCCCCGGGGGTTTTCCTCCCACTGAATCCGGGGTCGAACTCAGGATACTTAAGCAGCTCTTCACCGAAGAGGAGGCAGAGATCGCCGCTTCTCTTATAATGATACCGGAAACCCCTGAAACCATAGGCCCCAAAGTGAACAAAACTCCGGATGAAGTGGCTCCCATACTAAAAGAGATGGCACACAAGGGGCTTATTCTCCATTCCGCCAAAGGCGGGGTGGATACATACATGTCTGCCCAGTTTGTGGTGGGTATATGGGAGTACCAGGTGAACCGTTTGACAAAGGAGCTGATCCAGGATTTCAACGAGTATGTACCCTTTCTAATGAAGGAGCAGACGAGCCATAAAACCCAGCAGCTCAGGGTTATCCCCATATCCAGATCCATAAGTGCGGACATGAAAGTGATGGATTACGAAGAGGCTGAAAACATAATCCGGGCACAGTCCAAAATTCTCATAGCTCCGTGCATATGCAGAACCGAACATAAAATGGTTGGTGAGGGGTGCCATCGTATTGTGGATGGCTGCTTTGTATTTGGAGGAGGGGCCTTTTTCTATGAGGAGCGGGGTATCGGAAGAACCGTTGACCAGAATGAGGCCATTGAAATTTTACATAAAGGCATTGAGCAGGGTCTGGTGTTACAGCCCGGCAACTCATTGAAACCCATGAATCTGTGCATGTGCTGTGACTGCTGCTGCCAGATTCTAAGTAATATCAAAAAAACAGACAAGCCTTCAACCGTGGTAAACTCAAGCTATTTTGCAGTGGTCAACCATGAGACCTGTACAGCATGTGCTTTATGTGAAGAGCGATGCCCCATGGATGCCATTACAATGGGTGATACGGCCGAGGTGAACTTAGATAGATGTATCGGCTGCGGGGTCTGTGCCGGAGCCTGTGACTTCGACAGTATATCCCTCCATGCCAAGGATGAGGATAATAGATGGATTCCCCCGGACAATGTTGTGGAGACATACATGAACATTGCCCGGGAGAAGGGTTTGATGTAGCTTGGGTATTTGTCTGAATCACGACTTGCAGGATTGGTCTGGCGGGTTTCATGCGTTCAAGATAGATTGCAGTTTGATGTATCTCAATTCCTGGCTGTCAAGCATGATCATCTTCCGGTTATCGTGAAGTCATCTTGTAAATCCTGGTCATCCTGATTCAGACAATCCCCTGAAATCGGGTATTCTCACCTTTTTTTAAAAAAAAATAAAAAACCATTTAATGTATGGATAGTCCTTGACGATAATATTATTCAGTGATATGAGTGATTCTACTGATTCCTGAAAACTCACCATTCAAAAACTCACCATTCAAAAACACCCTATGTAACTTAAAGAGCGGAGCTATACCCTCTTGATTGAACCATATCACTCAAAATACCTCTCACCCAGCAAAGAGTTTCGCAAATTATCCCTGCTTCTTCTGATCAAAGACGGAGCAAACATAAGCCAGCATACCCTTGCAGAGAAAAGCCACCTGAGCAGCTCCATGGTCAATGTCTATATAAAAGACCTTGCAGATGAAGCTCTCATAACCGTCTCGGGAAAATCAAACAGAACTATCAGATACCACCTGACAGAGAAGGGAAAAAAATTTCTCTACAAAAACTTCCTTGAGTTTTCGGCTGAAACCGTACAGATATATGCTTCGGTTAAACGGGAGATCATACGCCTCCTCAGGCAGTTTGAGAGTCTGGGGATTAAAAACATTGTACTTTACGGAGCATCCGATACAGCAGAGATAGTCACCGCCGCCATACAGCATACACAGATTACAGTTATCGGAGTCATTGACAGTGATCCTGCTAAACATGGTAAAATCTTCAATGGACACACCATCAGATCTCCGGAGGCAATCAAAAGTATTATTCCGGATGGAATTTTAATAACATCCTTTGCCCACCAGAATGAGATCCATGATAACATTGAAAAGCTGGCATCTCCAGGGGTTCAAATCCTGAAACTTGCCAACCTGTAGAAGAGAAAACGAGTCAACGATGAAAATTGGTACCCGTAACATTGGAGAGAGTTTTTCCACCTATGTCATTGCCGAGGCCGGCATCAACCACAACGGCAGCCTTGGGCTGGCACGACAGCTTGTGGATGCCGCCGTGGAAGCAGGTGCCCATGCCGTGAAGTTTCAAAAGCGTGATCTTCCAAGCCTCTATCCCGAGGAGATGCTCCGCCATCCCGAAAGGTATGAACAGAATTTTCAATACACGATCCCCCTCTTGAAGAGATTCGAGCTTTCCGAAGACGATTACCGTCAACTGAGGCTCTATGCGGCGGAAAAGCCCATAGATTTTATCTGCACTCCCTTTGACATCAAAAGTGCCGAGCTTATTCATGAAGCAGGCATCCACGCGTTCAAGATTGCATCTGCGGATCTTACCAACTATCCCCTGCTTGGTTTTGCGGCATCCAAAAAACTTCCCATGATAATATCCACAGGGATGTCTTACAAAAGCGAAATCGAGAAGAGTGTTCGTTTCCTTGATGAGCTGGGGGCGGACTTTGCCATTCTCCACTGCCGCAGCTCCTATCCTGTCTGGCCCCGGGATGTCAACCTGAGGATGATCAACTGGCTAAAGAAGTTCGGCCGGCCGGTGGGGTACTCAGGTCATGACATAGGATTGATCATTCCCCTTGTTGCCGCTTCCATGGGGGCCTGCATAATAGAAAAACATCTGACCCTGGACCCCTCCATGGAGGGGACGGATCACAAAATCAGCCTTGATCCCTACTCCTTCAAAAGGCTGGTCAGGGACATTGAAATAGCGGATCAGGCCATGGGGCACCAAAAACGGTTTCTTCTCCGGGGAGAGGTACTTAACCGTGAGACCTTCGGAAAAAGCCTTGCAGCGGTGTGTGACATACCCATGGGAACCACAATCACAAAGGAGCATGTGAAGATTGCCGGTACAGGCAAGGGACTATCTCCATCCCGGGAAGATGAGCTTTTGGGCAGAAAAGCGTGCCGTGTGATTTCAGAAAACAGTTTTTTCCACGAAGAAGATGTCGAAGATGATTCCCAGGGGTACTTCCTTCCCCCATCACGATTCCGTTTCAGGAGCAAATGGGGCCTGATAACGAGATTTTCGGATTTTTATGATATTATATCCCATGATCCAAAGGTTATAGAGATTCACCTTGCGGAAAAGGATTTTGCCACAGCCTTCATTCCGGATAAGGATTGCCCCCAGGAGCTTGTTCTCCATGCCCCGGAATTCATCGACGGCAAAGTGATCAACCTGTGCAGCCCGGACCCGGATGCCCGGAGGGAATCCGTGGCCCTTGTCCAGGAGACCATTGAGCTTGCCAGAAAACTAAAACCCCGCTTTCAAGGGGTGCCAAAAATTGTGGTTCATCCCGATGCCGTAAGCTTGAGGGAGAAACTGAACCCGGTGATCCTGAGAAAAGCGTTTATAGAGTCAATCTCCGGCATTGACACCCAGGGTGTTGAGCTGCTTCTGGAAAATCTTCCCCCCTACCCCTGGCTCTTCGGAGGCGAGTGGAAGGGAAATTTTTTCATGGATGCGGACGAAATCCTCTCGGTCTGCCAAGAGACCGGCCTGAACATTGTGTTTGACCTATCCCATGCGGCACTTTTCTGTAATGCCAAAGATAAGGATATTGTTCAATTTATTTCAAAGCTTCTGCCCATAACCCGTCATCTTCACCTTGCCGATGCCTATGGCGTTGACGGTGAGGGGGTACCCTTTGGCGAAGGGGATATTGATCTTGAACGGGTGATGCCTATTTTTTCCGACTACATGGATTCATGGGTGCCGGAGATCTGGCGGGGGCATCTGAACGGGGCCAGGGGTTTTTTAAAGGCCATTGATATTCTGTCAAGGTATATGAAATAGAAATTCCTGTGAACGGTTTTGCAACAACTCCCAGAGCCGGCCACAAAGGGATACTCTCTCCAAAGCTTATATGTAGAACCATTTTAAGGAGAAACATATGAAAACGGTTACTTTCGATATGGCTAACAGAAATCTATTGGAACTGATCGAAAACTGTCTCTCAAGCCGTGAAGGTCTTAACATAGCATCTTCCAAAGGTGCAGTTGTAATAATACCCCAGGATGATTATGAATCAATGCAGGAGACACTTAGACTGCTATCTGATCAAAGATCTCTGTCCGCTCTGCTTGAAAGTCATCAAATGAGGGACAATAATCAGAAAATTGAATTCTGGACACCTGATGAGGTTTTTGATGATATATAAGGTTCTCATACATAAGAACGCCCATGATGACCTTAGTTGGTTTCGAAAAAATGATAAAACTTCTTACATAAAATTATTTGACATGATTAGAGAGATCACAATCACTCCAAGGGATGGCACAGGAAAACCTGAAAGATTGAAATATTTTGACAAGGAAGTTTACTCACGTCGAGTCAATCATAAAGATAGAATTGTTTATACAATTTATGAAGAATTGAATGAAATTGATATTACATCCTGCCGGGGGCATTATTCGTAAAAAAAATTACACCAGGGCAATCATCCATGTTCCATAGAGAGATTATCATAGAGCAGCACAAAAATGCATTTTACCATGTCCCGTCCATTGTCACCGCTCCGGATGGTTCCATACTGGCATTTTGTGAACAGCGTTGGCAATCCCCGTGCGATGACGTGGGTGAATGTCACATTGTGATGAAAAAAAGCCATGACCACGGTCTCTCCTGGGGAGAGCTTCGGGTCCTTCGCAGGCAGGAGGGGGCCAAATGGCATATGGGTTCCGCTGTTACGGACCATATCACCGGCAGGGTTCTTCTCATGTGCGGCGGAGGCTGGCTCCAGAGCCGGGACAACGGAGAGAGCTGGACCGATTGGAAACCCGCCCTCCATGCCGGGACAGAGGTAATGGTCAACGCCTTTGGAAGCACCCACGGCAGTTCCCCTGGAATTCAACTTCGATATGGAAAGAAGAAAAATCGTCTTGTGTGGCCGGCCCGGGCCGTCATATCAGACAGCGGCTATGATGACCGCTCCGTTTCAGACCGTCAAAATAAATGTTACAGCATAGCCCTGTACAGCGATGACCACGGCAGGAGCATCCGCCAATCAAACATTTTTCATCGGGGAACCGGGGAGGGGTCTCTTGTGGAACTTGGTAACGGGGATATCTACTTCAATGCAAGGGCCTACTTTAATGATGGAAAACGCCGGGGGGCAGTGAGCCGGGACTGGGGCGTAACATTCACCGAGGTGCCCGAGAACCAGCCCATACAGGAGGTGCCCCAGGGGTGTAACGCATGTATGATAGGCTATCCTCCACACCTTATAAATAGCACATCCATGGCCGGGTATCCAGCACACCTTATACGTAGTGCATCCATGGCGGGCTATCCGGAACACCTTGTAAATAACAAACCCATGGCGGAATATCCCGGGCACTTTATAAATAATGAAAATATAGTTCTCTTTGCCAACCCGGACACCAAGGGCCCCCATCGGGAACACGGGGTTGTGAGGATGAGCTTGGATGGCGGCAAAACCTGGCCCTTTTCCCGGGAGATAAGTGCCCGGGGCGAATGGTTCGACTACAGCAGCATGACGGTGGCCGCCGACGGCACCATCCTTGTCATGTACA
This sequence comes from Desulfamplus sp., assembly GCA_015231465.1. Taxonomy (GTDB): domain Bacteria; phylum Desulfobacterota; class Desulfobacteria; order Desulfobacterales; family Desulfobacteraceae; genus Desulfamplus. The sequence goes on along the minus strand of JADGBO010000051.1, from coordinate 2,015 downwards.
AAACCACACCCTCACTGACGGGCCTGCCCACTTCGCCGGATGGATGCTGCTCCATGGCGGTGGCCCGATTTGACCTTGACTGGCTCATCCCAACGGATTGCAAAGTCTCCCAACCATGAAAATATTGATGATCGCCATAAACGACCCGGCCGGCACCGCCATTGCTTTCACCAAAGCCATAAATAGATATACCAACCACACCTGCCGCTTGATCACCAGGGAGATTCGGTACAATTTCATGTTTGAAAAGGATATCCACCTTCCCTGGCTGGACAGGGATGGATGGGAAGAGGTTGAATGGCTTTTAAGGGAGAGTGATCTGTTTCATTTTCATATGACGGCAGATGAGTACATTGAGCTGGGACCCTTTCGCCCCGTGGATTACATTAAGGGCAAAACATTGGTCCACCATCACCACGGTCATCCTGACTTCAGGGGGAATCCTTTAAAATACAGAGAAAAATACAAAAGACTCAAACGGGAAAATCTCCTGGTCAGCACCCCGGATCTTCTGAAGCTTCTTCCCGATGCAAAATGGCAGCCCAACCTGGTGCCCATAGACGATCCCCTTTATCGTCCCCTGGAAAAGTGCCCATTGGAAAAGAGCCCATTGGAAAAGAACCCCCTGGAAAATAGTCCCCTGGAAAAGAGTCCTGTCATCATCTGCCACTCTCCAACCCGCCGGGAACTTAAAAACACGGATCAGTTCCTCCAGGCCGTAGATATTCTACGGAGAAAATCCAAAACAGCGGTTGAATTAAGGCTTATCGACAATACCCCCCACATCGAGTGCCTCCGTCTGAAACAGGAGAGCCATATTCTCTTTGACCATATGCAGGGATACTACGGGGTGAGCAGTCTGGAGGGACTCAGCCAGGGGCTGTGCGTGATTGCCGGCCTTGATGAATGGAACATCTCCCATATAAAAGAGTTTACCGGTGCGGAGACCCTGCCCTGGCTCCCTGCAACCCCTCAAACCCTGCAATGGGTTCTTGAAGATATTGTGGAACACAAAGACAGGATACCGGAATATGCAGCGGCATCCAGGAGTTTCATGGAAGGGTGCTGGAGTGAGGAGAAAGTACTGGGCCGCCTCCTTTCCATCTATGGTTTTCAGGACGATTTATGACTGAACCGCCTCCTTTCCATCTATGGTTTTCAGGATGATTTATGACTGAAGCAAAAAAATTTCCCATGGGAACACAGGATTTTGAGACCTTAAAAAGAAATTCCGAATTTTATTTGGATAAAACACCACAACTATACTCTTTTCTGGAAAGCGGGGGCAGGTATAATTTTTTATCCCGTCCTCGTCGTTTTGGAAAGAGTCTGATGTTATCTGTTCTTAAAAGCATTTTTCTCGGAAAAAAAGAGCTTTTTGAAGGTCTTTATATTTATGACAAGCTGGATTTTAAAAAATTTCCTGTTTTATACTTAAGTTTTGCCGGAATTTCCAGAAATGATGATCTTAAAAAATATATTGAACACAATGGCAGAGTTTACATAAACTCCAAAAAAATCCAAATTAAAGATTTCAGTTACTTTAACCTTGGGGTAATTTTAGAGGAAGCCAGTCAAAAAGCCGGACAACCGGTGGCAGTACTCATTGATGAATATGATAAACCAATCCTGGTTCACTTAAAAAATATTGAAAAAGCAGAAGGTATCAGAGATTTCTTTCAGGGCTTTTATGCTCCGGTGAAAGACAGTGATCCATATATCCATTTTTTCATGTTGACAGGGCTGACCAAGCTTATGAAAATGAATATTTTCGGCTACCATCGGTGAGTAGATAATCTCGTACATGCAAATCAGCACCGTGAATTAGATCAATTTTTAACACTATTTGGGCTTGATCATCTTTTCGGCCAGTATCGCCATCTTGTAGGGGCAGACCTGTGTGTCTGCCCTGGTGAAGGGCGAACACACAGGTTCGCCCCTACGTTGCTGGCCGAAATAATGATCAATGCCCACTATTTCATAGGCATTGCCCAGCAATCTGAATTTTTGGATAT
>JADGBO010000050.1 GCA_015231465.1 Desulfamplus sp. | reverse complement strand
ATCCTCACCGGTCTCGGGGATGCAATGGTGGTGGATGTGGGTGGCACCACCACTGATACGGCTGATATATGCGACCATATGGTGGAGGTGTGCGAAAGCGGTGCCCATGTGGGGGGATTTATGACCCATGTCAAAGCCCTTAACATGCGGACTTCCGGGCTTGGCGGCGACAGTCTCATCCGATGGAAACCCGACCGGGGAGGTTTTGTCATAGGGCCCTCCAGGGTGGGACCACTGGTGTGGGCTTATGATGGCATCTTCCACCCGCCATATAAGAAAAGTCTTTTGGGCACCCTGGTATGGGCGGATGATGCCCCTTCCAAAGATGATGCCCCTTCCAAATCGTCCAGGGGTTCATCTTCCATGGATGAAGCCCTGGCCCGCATGGAAAGTTCATCCCTGAACCATATAGATCAGGTTGTCTTTACGGCAATGGAGGGGGATTTCCCCTTTGAACCCACAAGCCAGGAGAAGCGCATTTATGATCTGCTTCTTGTGAGGCCCCATACCCCGGAGGAGCTTTGTGAAAAGCTGGCCATGCTTTCCACCCTGTTTCTGCCCGTCTCCCGCCTGGAGGAGAGCGGCCTTGTACAGCGTTGCGGTCTCACCCCCACGGATATTCTCCATGTGCGGGGGGACTTCACAAGATGGGACCCCGGGCCTGCCCGGCGTATGCTAAATATAATTTCCCGATTTACTAAAATCCCTGTTGCCGAGATCATTGACCGGATCATGGCCCAAATTCATAAAAAACTTGCCATGGAGCTTCTCAAAAAGCAGTTGTACAAGGATATTTCCGAAGAGGATGCCGAGGCTTCCCCTGCTGCCCGTCAGTTGATGGAGGCCATAGTGGAACCCCCGGGCAGCCGATACCGGCTCAGGGCCCAATTTACCCATCCGGTCATCGGCATAGGTGCGCCTGTTCACTATTTTCTTCCCCAGGCCGGAAAACTTCTCGACATAAATGTTGTCATACCTCCGGATGCAGATGTGGCCAATGCCCTTGGTGCCATTACAACCCACATCATGATCCGGCAGAAATTAATCATCCGGCCCCACAGCACCGGAGCCTTTGTTGTGGAAGGTGCCCCTGGGAACATAACCTTTAAGGATATAGACCAGGCCGAGGAGTGGAGCCTCAACTATCTGAAGGATAGTGTTTTATCAAAGGCCGTAAAGGCAGGAACAGGAAACAAAACCGTTACCATGGAGATAAGCGACCGGATTGTGGATACAGGCAACAGCATGTCCCTGTTCCTTGACAGGACCATTACCGCAACCCTCAAGGGCAGTCCGCACCCAGCTTTTTTTCCAGGCCGGACATTCTCCTTGTCCTGCGGATAACCGCCTCCTGGAATATCTTTTCCACACCGGCCAGCGTGATGGATGATTTTGCCCGTGTTATGCCTGTATAGATGATTTCACGGGTGAGGATACGCACATCCATTCCGGGCAGGATCATGAAAACTTCATCAAATTCACTCCCCTGGCTTTTATGGATGGTCATGGCAAATGCTGTTGCATGACCCGGGAGAAATGCCGGAGCAAAGGCCCTTGAGCCGGAACCTTCTCCCCGGAACCATGCCCTGGTCTCTCCGTCGGAACCGGTGAGGATAATGCCTGTGTCTCCGTTGAAGAGCTGCTGGGTGTAGTCATTGTTCAGCACCATTATGGGGCGGCCAGGGTAAAAAAGTTCCTTTTTCCTGCCAAAAAGGGCAGATTCCATGATGCCGTTGACAGCTTCCACTCCAAAGGGACCTCCATTGACGGCACATAGAATCCTGAAATGGTCAAAGGAGTCCAGCACCTCTTCCGGTGATGAGCGACCCTTTTCAAAAGAGGCAACTGCCTTGAGATAATTACTGAATTTATCCTTTGCAGTTTTTTCAATGAGATTGAAGAGTACTTTGGGAGAGGAAATGTCATGCCATGTAATATCCTTAAAAGGAAGATGGGACGGTTCCGGTTTTCCCGCTTCAATTATTTTTGACAGGGCCCTGGAACCGGGCCGTCCGGTTCGTATTAATTCCATTACATGGGCTGCATCTTCCCGGGAATCCACATGGTTTATGAGAAAACTGAGATAGCCTATGCCGCTGTCCGGGCCGAACCTGTAGCTGTACTCCAAATGGATCACCCTGTTGGTCAAAACAGTGGATACTCCATTGTTATCGGCTGAAACGGTTTTATCATTTTGTATGGTTTTGTCATCTTGTTTTGTTTTATCATCCGGGATGTTTTTATCATCCTGGATGGTCCTATGATGGAGGGTGGTTTTGCCATCGGTGGGAGGAGGATAGCCCAAATCAAGCCCCATATTTCGGTTTTTCTCTATGAAATCCGGGCTGAATCTGTTAATGAAGGGCCGGGCGGAAATGTCCGCAAAAACAGAGCCGTTCTCCACCGAGGAGAGCTGATCCTTATCACCGAGAAGGATAATCTTTGCACTTGGCAGGAGTGCATCAAGGAGATGGGCAAAGAGGGGCAGTGATACCATGGATGCCTCATCCACAACCAGAACATCGCTGGTACGGGGATTTGCTCTGTTATGCCGGAAGGTGCCCGGGGAGGGCAGATATTTCAGGTAGCGATGAATGGTGCTTGCCTTTTCAGGGATTCTCGCCTTTAGCTCCAGGGGTATATTTAGACTGCCCTTGGCCGATTGGATGGATTTTACCAATCTATCCGCGGCTTTTCCCGTGGGTGCCACAAGATCAATCTTTAAATCAGGTTCTTCGTGAAGAAGAAGAGCAAGCAGTTTGGATACAGTGGTGGTTTTGCCGGTGCCTGGCCCCCCTGATATGACGGTGAAACCGCTTTGAAAGGCTGTGATGCAGGCAAGTTTCTGACCCTGGTCGCCTTTGGAAGCGGGAAACAGACGGTTCACGAGATCAGTATCCTGGGGAAGGGGGCCATCCAGGGAAGCCCTCATGGAGATGGCCGACGCAACCCTGTTTTCATAATGCCAGTAACGGTTGAGGTATAAAAGACCATCGGAATCGAGAATCATGGGGGTGACATTGTTATCACTGCAATGATCCCCTGGGGAAGGGGTGCCCGAGCAGGGTGAAGATATCACCGCCTTACTCTTCATGAGCATCTCCTTTAGTATCTCCATGGATGGCATTACAATACCCGGGGCAGTCATTCCCGGGGCAGTCACACCCGGGGCAGCCACACCCGGGGCAGTCACTCCCGGGCCAGGGGGTCTTTTTTGGCAGGGGGCGGTGTCAAGGAACCATTCAATGGGCCTGCCTTCAATGAACCTGAGATCAAGTGCGGAATTTTGGAGGCCGGTCATGTAACTGAGGAGCAGGGAACATTCGAAGAGACATTTAAGGAGTGGATCTTCCAGGGGCCGGCTCTGTGGAATGTCCCTCTCCAATGGTGGGTTCCCCGGAATGTCCCTCTCCAATGGCGGGTTCCCCGGAATGTCCCTCTCCAATGGTGGGTTCCCCGGAATGTCCCTCTCCAATGGCGGGTTCCCCGGAATGTTCCTCTCCAATGGCGGGTTCCCCGGAATGTCCCTCTCCAATGGTGGGTTCCCCAGGGACAGCCTCACCATGAAATCGGCAAACTGGAAATCAATCTCCCGGAACCCCGGCAAATGGCGGTAGTTTTTTGAAAAACGGGCAGATAACGGACAATACTTGACTGATTCATTTTTTAATGTTTTCATGGCACTTATTTCATGCTTCCATTGTGGCGGTGGGCCGCCATGGGGGTTATAGAAAGCCATCAGCCGTAAATAATTAGCCATGAGCTTTCATGCCTGGTTGTGGCAGATGCTCTGCCATGGTCGTTTACCTGTAATGCGGCAAACCTTGTTAATAATGCCTTAATCAGGATAACAGGATTGAAAGGATTTACAATGATAAAAATCCTGATAATCCTGACTTTCCTGATTCAGACAAATACCATGATGCACTGGAAAATCAGGCAAACCATTGATTTTGATTCATTAAAGAATGGGCACTAAATAACTTGCCCCTTTACCTCACCCCCCTCTCCATGAATGGAGAGACTTAACCCGCCGGGAATATACTTTATATGCTTACTGAAATTGAAAAGAAGGTAATTGCATCACTCCAGGGAACTATCCCGGTTGTCAGGCGGCCGTTTCTGGAACTTGCGGCCTCCGTAGGCATCCCGGAAGAGAAGTACCTCATGATTGTGGAAGAACTCCATGAAAGCGGTATTATCCGCAGGTTCGGAGCAACCTTGAAGCACCAGAAATCGGGTTTTAAAGCCAATGCCATGGTGGCCTGGAGAGTTGCAGAAGATCGTGCCGTAGAGGCTGGAAATATAATGGCCTCTTTCCAGGCCGTGACCCACTGTTACAGGAGAAATCCAGCTCCAGGGTGGGCGTACAATCTTTATACCATGGTACATGCCGGCGACAGAGATAGATGTCATGCCATTGCCCGGGAGATTGCCGCGGCCGCAGATGTTGATGAATACATACTCCTATTCAGTGAAAAAGAGCTGAAAAAGACATCCATGAGTTACTTCACCTGAAAATGAGTTGCTTAACTTGAAATATGGACAACTTTACCTGAAAATGAGTTCCTTCACCTGAAAATGAGTTGCTTAACTTGAAAATGGACACTCCACACATACTTTGTGTCAACCCTTGGATCCATGACTTTGCAGCCTTTGACTTCTGGGCCAAACCCCTGGGGCTTCTCCAGATTGCCGCAATCATAAGAGCCGGCGGGGCACGGGTAACTTTTATTGACTGCCTTGACAGGTTCCATGTAAATGCTCTGGAAGAGGGGCCTGTCAAGGTGCTGGAGGATGGAAGGGGACCCTTTAGAAAGAGAATTATTCCCCTTCCTCCGGCAATTGCCCTGGAGATAAAGGGAAAACGGTTTTCACGGTATGGAATTGAGCCGGAGTGGTTTCGGCAGGATTTGAGGAAACTCAAAGCTAAGAATAGACCGGATCTGATACTGGTCACATCCCTCATGACCTACTGGGCATCGGGTGTCCGGGAAACCATAGCCCTCATCAAGGAGGTATTTCCGCTTACACCGGTGGTGCTTGGGGGTATTTACGCAACCCTTTGCAGGGAACATGCACAAAAACACTCCCTTGCGGATCAAGTTATCTCCGGCGGTGCCGAGGGACGGATTGGAAGTATAGTCATGGAGCATACCGGCTTCGGACTTTCCGGCACTGCCGGGGTTTCCTCCCTTTATGCTCCCCATTTGGATGATCTGCCCATTCCTGCCCTGGATATCTGCAAAAAACTTCCCTATGTGCCCATTCTCACTTCCAGGGGATGCCCCTTTTCCTGCGACTACTGTGCATCGTCACTCCTTGAACCACATTTTCGAAGGAGGTCCTGGATTTCGGTTTTCCAGGAGATATCCCACTGGCATAACAATTATGGGGTAAAAAACTTTGCCTTTTACGACGACGCACTTCTCGTTGATTCCGAAAAACATATATTGCCTCTGCTGGATGCCATTGTTGCATCTCCTTTTTCATCCAGAACAGCCTTCCACACTCCCAACGCCCTCCATATAAGGTATATCAGCCGGGAGATTGCCGGGATGATGTTCAGAGCCGGTTTCAGGACCATACGCCTTGGCCTTGAAACAATGGACTTTTCAAAATGCCGTAAAGGAGACACAAAGGTTGTGGAGAACGAGTTCCATCATGCTGTGGCAATGCTCCGGGAGGCCGGTTTTTTAAGGGAACAGATCGGAGCCTATCTGCTTTGTGCCCTGCCGGGACAAAATCTTGATCACCTTGCCCACTCCATCTCCCTTGTGAAAAAAAGCGGCATAGTTCCGGTGCTTGCCTACTACAGCCCCATTCCCAACACACCCATGTGGCAGGATGCTGTGAGGTGTTCACGTTTCGACCTTGAAAACGATCCCCTTTTAACCAACAATGCACTTTTGCCATGCCTTGGGGATAGCAGGGAGATAAAGAAGATATTGGAGCTGAAGAAGCTTGCACAGCAATTTTAAAGTCAGTAATCGTTCTGCTTCTTGTAAATAGGTAACTTTATTTTTACAAAAACGTGTCAACAGTCAGTTATACTCATTCCTTAACTATAATTTTTTCACCAATTATAATGGCATCTGATGTACTCATCTGATTTATTTTTCTGAGGTGTGGAACTGTGGTGTTGTACTTTCTGCTGATGCTGTAAAGGGTATCTCCCTTTTCAATGAGATGATAGAGGGGCTGTTTTGTTTTATCCTTCAACTCCTGCTTCTGGACTTTTACATCCTGAACCTTTGCCGTATCCCGGGCTTCAATCTTTTGGGCCGTTTTCTCCGTAACCGAACCTGAAGAGGGAGGTAAGGTCTTTTTTCCGGAATCCTGTCTTTTTTGTGCAAAATCCTTGGATATTGCCGTGATGGTGCCCTCCATCTTATCCACACGGTCCGCGAGAATATCGAATTTAACGGAAAGTGCGGTCTCAACCCTCTCCACCCGTGCCTTAAGAGGTGCAATCTCCGATGCTGAAACGCCCTGGCCGTCTTCCACTGCCAGCATTCTTGTGACATCAAAGGTCTTAAGGGCCTCTTCAACCCTTGTCAAACGATCTTCCAGGGCTTTTACCGATTGGGCGGTCTCTTGCCCTTCCCATGCTCCGATTCCATCATCTTCCGATGGTCTTAAAAAGAAGAAGAAAAGAATAATGGTCAATATGCCGGCACCAAGCAGCACCAGGGACATCTCATTTCTCTTGAGCAATGAAGCACCTGAAAATTCCGAATCTTCCATCATTTTTTTTCTGTTTCTGCCGATCACCACATTATCTTTCAGCAGATCTGCTTCCGACGCTTTATGTTTATCCATTTCCAGTTATCTCACTATTTATGACATGGCACCAAGCTCACTATTTATGACATGGCACCAAGCAGGGACATGACATTCTTGGGCTGGGTATTGGCCTGGGAAAGTGCAAACATTCCTGCACTGCGAAGGGCTTCCATGGTCTTCATGTTCATTGACTCTTCGGCAAAATCAACATCCCTTATGGTGGATGCTGATTGATGACTGTTGATCATCTGGGTGCCAAGTTGATTAATATCCGAAGATATCTGATTTTGACGTGAACCATAATCCGACCTCAGAGAAGATGTTGTCTCCATTGCATCATCCACAAGTTTCAGTGAGTTTTCAGTGTTTTCCAGGCTGGAGACATCAATCTGGGAAAGGGAGGATAGGCCTGGCCTGTCGGAAAGGAGCTTCTGTCCATTGAATTCTGCACCATCGTAAAGCTGTCCCAGGGACTCCAGGGATTTGGCAATATCGTTCTGGATAGCACTTCTGTCCCCGGAAGATAGGGCATCGGAAGATGCCTGGATAACTTTTTCCCTTATTCCCTGCATGATATTGGAGGCCTCTCCCAGGGCACCGTCGGCAATCTGGATTCTGCTTATGTCATTGGTGGCATTGCTGATCATCTGGCCGGCACTTCTGGCCTGACTGCCCAGGGAATCCGACAGCATCATGCCTGAAGCATCGTCTGCACCTCTATTGATTTTACTGCCCGTTGCAAATCTCTCCACAGAGCTGTTAATTCCCTGGGAGGAGTTGTTGAGGGTGTTAAGGGACCTCTGGGCTGCTATGTTTGTGTTTATTGAAAAAGACATCTGGCACCTCCTCATTTTTAATGCGATTAATGGATCACAGTGATTGAGTAGTCAGCCATAAATCCTCCCGGAGACTGGCATAAATGCTTCTTTCCTGCAAAAGCAGGAAGTGAAGTATATATTGTCAAATCCCAGGGGATAGTTCTTACGACTGTCGATCCTGTTGGATCGGGCTATTTATGAAAAGTCTATATCCGAAACAGTTAAAAGTCAAACCGTTAAGGCCAAAATCGTCGTCACTGTTCCCTGACAATGCGAAATCCAAGGCTGTTTCTTTTGGCAACTGGTTTGTAATAACCCCTTTTGGCACTTCTCAGGAGTCTGGGAGGTTGATGCCAGGCTCCTCCCCGGAAAATTTTGTGATCCCCTGTTTCGGAGAGGGGATCAACAATATTGTCTTTATAGGTCGAGGTAATTACACCGGTTCTGCCTTTGAAACTCCATACCTCCCGCCATTTGCAGGAATCAAGCACCCACTCCTGGACATTGCCGTGCATGTCGTAAAGTCCCCAGGCATTGGGCAGCTTTGTTTTAGCGGGATGGGGGCGGAATCCGTCCGGTGGGGTTTTGTACCCCGAGTTGGCACAGTACCAGGCAATGGGATCAAGAACAGGGTCAGGCTCAATGCATCCGTCCCGGGTCAGGGGGCCGCCGTAAAAAGCTGTTGTGCTTCCTGCCCGGCACGCATACTCCCACTCGGCCTCTGTCGGCAGCCTGTATTTATCGGTACCCTCGTATTTATTCAGAAAGGATATGAACTCCATGGAGTCATACCATGATACAGTATCGACAGGACAATGATCCCCGCAATCTTGAAAAGCCGATGGATTACCCTGTACAAGCCTTTTCCATTGTCCCTGGGTCACCTCGGTCTCCTGCATATAAAAACTTTTTGAAATCACCACTGTGTGAAGTTTCTCGTTCCACTCCCTTCCAGGCTCGTTTTCAGGGCTTCCCATGACAAATTTTCCTGCTGGAATGAGAACAAAAGTCATGCCCAGCCTGTTGGTAAAAATTTTTTCTGCTCCAAAAATATTATCGGCATTCGGCGGTGCAAGCAAAATAGAAATCACGAGGAAAATTATTTTCACCTTGAAGCCTGTCAGTTTTATATGCATTATAAATCTCCCTGAACCATTATTTGTTATGAAAGCCGTGAGTATAGTTTTAACGGAAATCCGCTATAAAATTTTTTCCAGTTGATTTTTAAGAAAAAATTCTTTACGGAAAGACGGTAATAAGTCATAAACTCATGACAGTATATCTTGATGTTCAAGTTTCCTGGATCTGTGCATTGTCTGAAAAACTTGGGCTTGATCATCTTTTCGGCCAGTGTCGCCATCTTGTAGGGGCAGACCTGTGTGTCTGCACTGGTGAAGGGCGAACACACAGGTTCGCCCCTACGTTGCTGGCCGAAACAATGATCAAGGCCAAAAACTTGAACATTGAGTATATCAAAAATAGGAGAGCAATTTCAAACTATTTACTATAATGATCCATAAAGGTAGATTATCATGGCAAAATTAACAATTGAAGACCTTAAAAGAATCAAAAAAGAGAACTCCCATATTGTTGCCCTCCGGAGCGGAGCATCATCGGTGAACATGACTGTTCACATGGGAGAGTGCGGTGTAAAGGCAGGAGCAAGGGATGTGATGCACAGTTTACTTGAGGCCAAGGCAGCCTCGGGTCGTGATGACATCAAAATTGTTGCCGGACCATGTATGGGACAATGCAGCACAGAACCTGACATTACCATTGAAATCAAGGGAAGCAAACCTGTTATCTATCAAAAGATGAATCCTGAAAAAGCATCCAAAATCTTTTCCCATCATATCCTTGGCGGTAATGTACAAACAGAGTATTTGCTTGCAACATAGTGATCTGTCATAGTCCCATTGACGAAAACCATAAACTGATAAGGGAGAAAACGCACCATGGGAGTAAAGCTCATTGAAAAATGTGAATCAGCATATTCTTATCCTCTTTTAATCAAGAATCTTTTCAAAAATTCACTCATTCGATCGCCAAACCAGGAGATAATCTATCGGGATGAGATGCGATACACCTACCGGGATTTTCATAAAAGGGTGGCAAAGCTTGCCAACGCCCTGGAGTCTCTTGGGGTAAAACAGGGTGATACGGTTGCGGTCATGGATTTTGACAGCCACCGTTACCTTGAATGCTACTTTGCAGTTCCAATGATGGGTGCCATTCTCCACACCGTCCACATAAGGCTCTCTCCGGAACAGATTCTTTATACCATAAACCATGCTGAAGATGATGTGATACTTGTAAATTCCGAGCTTCTGCCCCTTCTTGAACCCATCAGGGATAAAATAGAGACCGTCAAGAAGATAATTCTCTTAAAGGAGAGCGATGCAGAACCGAAAACAGCAATAGCCTTTGACGGCACATATGAGGATATTCTGGGCCAGGCATCGGATCAGTACGATTTTCCTGATTTTGACGAAAACACAAGGGCCACGACATTTTATACATCAGGCACCACGGGCAATCCCAAGGGAGTCTATTTCAGCCACCGCCAACTGGTCCTGCACACCTACGGCCTGATGACCGGCCTGTGTGCTTTTGACTCCCAGGCCGTGATGTCCTCGGCGGATGTCTATATGCCCCTGACCCCCATGTTCCATGTCCATGCCTGGGGTATGCCTTACCTTTTCACCATGCTGGGCAACAAACAGATATATCCTGGCAGATACGAACCGGAAATGATTCTCAAACTCGTGGTGGGAGAGAAGGTCACCTTTTCCCACTGTGTACCCACCATAATTCACATGCTGGTAAATTCTCCGGTGATCAACAAGGTGGATCTCTCAAACTGGAAGGTGGTCATTGGAGGTTCCGCCCTGCCAAGGGGGCTTTGCCAGGCTGCCATGGAAGCCAGAATAAATCTCTACTCAGCCTATGGCATGTCCGAGACCTGCCCCCTTCTGACGGTGGCCCACCTCAAGCCCCATATGTACGACTGGGACCAGGAGAAGCAGATCGACATCCGTTGCAAAACCGGCCTCCCGGTTCCCATGGTTGACATTGAAATTGTTGACCCCCTGGGAAATCCCATTGAGCATGATGGAGTCAAAACCGGTGAAGTGGTGGCAAGAAGTCCCTGGCTAACCCAGGGATATCTCCATAATCCGGAAAAGAGTGAAGAACTTTGGATTGACGGATGGCTCCACACCGGAGACGTGGGTAATATAGACCCTGAAGGATACCTCAAGATTACGGATCGCCTGAAAGATGTCATAAAAACCGGCGGAGAGTGGATATCCTCCCTTACCCTTGAGGATATCATAAGCCGCCATCCCTCTGTCAGCGAGGCCGCGGCCATAGGAGTCCCTGATGAAAAATGGGGGGAGCGTCCCATTGTGCTTGCAGTGCTTAAGGACGATTTCAAGGGTCAGGATATTGAGCAGGAGCTGAAGGGGGTATTCATGGATGAGTACGAAAAGGGCAACCTTCCCAAATATGGAGTTCCTGATAAGATTATATTTGTGGATACAATCGCCAAGACAGGAGTGGGTAAACTGGACAAGAAGGTTCTGAGGATTCAATACGCTAAATGATTCCCGGCCAATGCTCCCGGGGTCAATGATACCCGGGCCATGCTGAAAAATTATTCGGGAAAAACAGAACACATGAACATCCCCTGCGATGCCCAGCTTCTTGAAACCCTTCGTAAACGGCAATATTCCTGCAAAGTCAACCATTCACGGGGTTTTGCCTGGAGCCTTGACTTTGCATCACCCTATATTGCAACGGCTATACATGCCGGCTCCCATGTTCCTGAACAGATGTTGCCGTTAATGAAAATGTCCAGGGCAAGGCGGCTTTTTGAAGAGGATTGTGCCACGGATATTATGATACAGGGACTCTCCAATACTGTGTGGGGTCTTGATTCCCGGGCAGTTTACGATCTTAACCGATCCGTTGATCTTGCCCTGCCTCTGACACCTGATAAATTCTGGGGAGCAACTGTATATAAAAAGATGCCCCATAAGGATTTGACCCGCCAGAATCTCCAGGCCCATGATGACTATTATAAATTCATGGGTTCCTGCATAACCTTTATGCTGGAAAAATTTGATAGATGTATTGTCTATGACATCCACTCATACAACACCATCCGGCAGCTTGAGAAGGGCATATCGAACCCGCCGGTGTTCAATCTCGGCACCGCCCTTGTGGACAGAAAAAAATGGGCCCACGAAATTGATCTCTGGCTTGATATTCTTGGACAGATACCCCTGCCGGATATGGAGACAACCGTTGCCGAAAACCATGTGTTCCAGGGCCTGGGGGAACACTGCCGCAGACTGACCCAATGGGACCCAAGGATTCTTGTGCTTCCCACCGAGGTCGCAAAAATATATATGGATGAGATGAGCGGAAACATCTTCACCCATATTGTCATTGCCCTCCAGAGGGGTATCTGCCAGGCTGTAAACCGGCACCAGGAATTTTTTATATGAAAGTCCCCATATTTTAAGGCTCCCGGGACTTTCATGCTTCGATTGTGGCGGTGGTGCCGCCATGGTGGTTATATGAAAGTCCCCATATTTAAAGCTTCCCGGGACTTTCATTGTTCGATTGTGCCCGCCAGGGCATGGCCGTTATATCAGCCGGGCCATAGCCTGGCCATGATTCATTTATCCCGGAAATCAAAGGGTTGTTTTTTTTTGAATATCACCTAACAAAAAAAATGAAGGGGCATCTTTCAAAAAGGATAAAACAATGTATCAGACAATCAATATCACTATACCTGAACAAACTGCACATCTTATTGAACAGATTGCAGATAAAAAAAGCATCAGCAACTTTGTCGAAGATGCTGTAAAATATTACATGGATCATGCTGGTAAAATTACTCTACGAGAACAAATTAAACAAGGTGCACTGCAAAGAGCGGAACGAGATTTGAAACTCACCCAGGAATGGAACAGTCTGGAAGGTAGCAGCATATGGTAAAACATTCAAATTTTCCCAAAAGAGGGGAAGTGTTTCTTGTTAACTTTGATCCAACTGTCGGGACAGAAATCAGAAAAACAAGACCGGCTCTAATTCTTCAGAATGATATTTCAAACGAGTACAGCCCGATAACAATAGTTGCTGCCGTAACGACACGGTTCGATGAAAACCTGTATCCGACTGAAGTGCTGGTACATCAGCCTGAAGGCGGCCTGAAGAATGATTCAGTTGTGCTGTTGAATCAGATAAGATCGGTTGACATACAGAGATTAATAAAAAGGCTGGGGCAGTTAAAAATGGACACAATGCAAAAAGTAGATTTTGCTCTGCAGATCAGTTTCGGGCTTATTGAAATATAAAACAATTTCCTAACTAAAAGTATATATTAGCCGGCAAGCTGTTATAAGAATGTATATACGTCAGGCAATTGATCAGTATTTTCATCTTCGGGGGTGGCTAAACGTCAGCCATGTTTGTTCAATGAATTGTTGGGCCCGCCAGGGCATGGACGTTATTGGGAGTCTCCGGCATGACATTTTTTAAAATATTGTTTAAATTCCTGATAATGGCTGTATATGGTGTTGCTGGGCTTCTCCTGTTCTCCATGATACTGATTATATCCATTGTTTTTTATATGGACTCACAACATTGCAGTCAAATGCTCCAGAGTCAGATCAACAGCCGAATACCTGGAGAGATGGTGTGGAGAGATATCGGTTTTTCTCCCCTCAAGGGTGAATTCACCCTTAGGGAATATGGATTGATGCTCCATGGTGAAGAGATTGCAGGTTTTGATGAGCTTCGTGTCAAAATTGACACTTCCCGTTTGACCCAAAAGGAGATTGTGTTTGAAAACATTTCCTTGGATGGACTCCGGGCCGACATTGTCATGGATCATCATAACAACCTCAATGTTTTAAAGGCTTTTCCCCAAAGTGACCAAGGCGGATCAGATGAGCCGGAAACCGTTGGATTTATGGATAAGCTCCCCTTTAATGTGGTGATTGACTCCCTGGTATTAAAAAATTCAGATTTCAAATACCGATCTCTTTCCCAGGCCCTGGAGGCATCCATGGACCATATATCTTTATGGGCAGAGGCGGATATGATGGCGAGAAGCATGGGGATAATTTTCAAGGGGGGGCCGGGGAGATTCGGGCAGGAAGAGATGGATATTCATTGGGAAACCATCTCCCTGGGGGGGCAATATCTTTGGGATGGATTGGATAACATTGATATTGAAGTAGTTTCCCAGGCAGGGGACATTCATATCCAGGGCAGCATCACCGACCTGCTGTCGATTTTAGACAGGGACTCTTCTTCCCCATCCTCCGGAAACGGCCGGTCAATTCCGGTGAAACCCTCTTTGGACAATATGGACAATCCCGGAATCCATCTCACACTGGATGCCGATATATCAGCCAGTAAACTCATGGCAATGCTGGCCGTGAGCCATGAAATTGCAGGTCAGATTAAAGCCCATATCCGGATGGACGGAGATATCAACGATCCATCCCTGGTGTGGAAACTGGATTGTCAAGATATCCTTGTCATGGGAAGGCCCGTTAACTCCATTCTCTTTGAAGGCAACATGCAGAACAGGGTTGTTGCCGTTCCTGCCCTTTCCATTGATCATCCCCAGGGCAGAATCACGGCCCGGGGGGATGTATCCCTGGCCAGGGCCTTTCCCCGGGGCTTTACAGGTGGCCATGGGAATTTTCCGGAACTTATCTCCTGGGACATCAACATTGGGGGAGAGAGACTGGAGCCTGGGAAAATCCTTGAAAATGAAGGTATAAAAGGGGTTGCCGGAGAGTTGGATTTCACGGCAGCCCTTACAGGGGAGATGAAAAATCCCCGGGCCCATTTAACTTTAAATGCCCGCGGAGCTGCTTATGGGGAGTATCCAGCCGGGGATTTAAACCTTGATCTCTCCTTCATGGACGGTACTGTCCATATAAACAGCTTAGATATTTTCTCCTGCGGTGCCAGGCTGGGGGCCCGGGGGGATGTCAGGCTTATGGATGCCGACACCCTCATCCTCTTTGACGCTCCAGGATTGAATATCAATCTTTGGACCATGGAAAATATTGACATTCGCCATTGCCTTGGGGAGATTAAAGGGTCCGGATTCGATTTTTTAACCTCCCCGCCCCTGGATAAAATGGGGGGAGAGTTGAGCCTGGGTTCTTCTTTGAAAGGCACGCCGGAGGATCCGGCACTGACCCTGGACCTGTCCATTGATAATTTTACGGCGGCAGAAGAGAGGATTCAAAGGATAGAACTCAAAGCGGCCTATGAAAAGGGAGAGTTTGAGATTCCATCCCTTGAGGCGATTTTCGGGGAACATGGGACGGTCATGGCCCGGGCATGGATGGCGGACGGGAATTTCAAAGCGAGCTTTCATTCCATGGGCATTGATCTCGGACAGATTGAAGCTGTCCGGAAAAACGGAGTCTCAAGGGGTGTGGCAAAATTCGACATTTCCGCCGCCGGGAGCTTGGATGCCCCGGAAGTCAATGGAGAAATTGCCCTTTTGGACATGATTGTCATGGACAGGCCCGTTGAGGATTTCAATGCCCGAATCTCCCTCATGGATGACGAGCTTCTTGTGCGGGGGAGACTCAATTTTGATCTGGATGCCCGCTATCACACAGGTTCCGGGGATTTCCACCTCCAGGCAGGTTTCCAGGAGACAGATATTCTTCCCTGGCTAACCCTTGCAGGCATTCAAGATGTCGGGGGGGGTATCACCGGAACCATAAGCATTGAAGGGAACCGGGATACCCCCCTTAAACCCAATATACGGTGCAGCATCAGGGAATTTTCGCTCAATCACGGAAAATATGAACATGGCAGGATTACCCTAAACAATATAGAGGCCTGGAGTGACGGCCGTATGTTCCGGGCCGAGCCTTTTACAATAACCCTTCCCCGGGACGGCACAATGAGCCTCTCTTCCTGGGGGGATATTGAGGGAGATATACATCTGGTATCTTCGGCAAGGGTGTCCGCGGCTTCGGCATCTCTTTTTCTGGACACACTTCCCCCCATGGAGGGAGATGTGACCCTTGATTTGAAGGCATCCCTGGATATGGCCCAGCATGATCCTTCTGCCCCGAAAAATACATTGACTCTTGATGCTACCCTGGGGCTCCATGAAATGGCCATAACCCTTCCTGACAATCTGGGCAGGATAACCAAAATCAATGGAGGGATTATTGGCAATACCGAAAGAGTTGAAATTTCCGGCATCACAGGAAAATTTGGAACCGGTGGATTTATCATCACCGGGGGAGCCGATTTAGAGAACCTAATCCCCTCTTTCCTCGGGGTATCCATCAGGGCAGACTCCATTCCCCTGGACATTGTGGAGGGCCTCGACGGCCTTGTCCATGCAGAGATGGACCTTGAGGCCGCCCTTTTCGACCTCTCCCTGGAAGGGGCATTGCTAAAAGGTGACATCGTCCTGGAAAACGGCCGATGGACAAGGAACCTCAGTGTGGAAAAGGAGCTATTCTCGACCCTGACCAGCAAAAAGCGGGTCAGAAAAGAGGCCCCGAAACCGAGCAGCCCGGATCCCCTCATGGAGAAAATTGCCCTGGATATTTCCATTAAGGGCAAAACACCTTTTGTGGTTGACAACAATCTTGCATATATGGCTATTCATCCCGACATAAAAGTACAAGGCAGTGCTGCAAAACCCGTGGTTTCAGGTCGTTCCGAGATCAATCCAGGAACCCTGACCTATCACTCCAGCGAATTCACCCTGACCCGGGGCATAATTGATTTTGTAAATCCCTATGCCATTGAACCCCATCTTGATATTGAATCCCATCGAGCCGTGAGGAAATGGGACGTGAAGCTGGCGGTTTCCGGCACCCCGGACAGCCTTGATTTTCAGCTCACGTCCGAACCAGGCCTCGAAGACGGGGATATAATATCACTGCTTCTCCGGGGGAAAACCGTAAGTGAACTTATAGGTGCCGAGGGGGGAACCACCATGTCTGCCGCCGGAATGCTCTCCCAGGTTGCGGCCTCAAGTGTCAGTGACAATCTAAAGGCCGCAACAGGTCTTGATATATTTGAAGTGGGATTTGGAAACAGTTCCGAAAGCAATGGCTTGTCAGACATGAACGTCACCGTGGGCAAGGAGCTGACCGATAAGGTGACTGTGACCTACGGAGCTGAGACCAGGGACGGAGAGATGGTTCACAAAACTGCGGCCGAGTATAAGCTCTCTGACAGTGTATCGGTTAAAGGCTTTCAGGATTCGGCCGGGGATTTTGGCGGAGAGGTGCGTTATCGCCTGGAATTCAGATGATATAGTTCTCCAGATAATGAAATTGGTAATCATACTGTAGGGGCAGCCCCCTGTGGCTGCCCTTGGGAATGGATATGCTCAAAGATTTTTCTGGAAGTCTATATGATGATAAATTTAGAGACGCAATGCATTGCGTCTCTACATCATCAAGATTTGGGTGTCAAATTGGTTTTTAGACACCCCAGGCCAGTCCCTTGTGGCTGCCCTTAGGAGTGGATTTGCTGAAATATTTTTACTGAAGGCTATACTAATGGGGAAAAATAAACATATGAAAGAAAAAATCTTTGGTATTACAATTATCCTGGCTCACTTTTTGATCCTTCCGGCATTTATACTTTCACCAGTTGCATCTGAAATGGAGAGTGTCATGCCAAAACAGCCTGAACCCTATATGAAAGCCGACAGAGACAATTATCCATATTATCCGTCACTGCTGAGATGGGAAAAATCAAAGGCCGATTTCAACCCTCCCCAAAGCTGTGCCGAGTGCCATCCTGACAAGTACGATGAGTGGCAGGGCTCCATGCATGCCCTGGCTTTCATTGACCCTGTGTATCAGGGTGAGCTGAACCTTGCGGTACAGAGTGCGGGGTATGAGGTTTCCAGACAATGCGAAGGGTGCCATACACCTGCCGCCTTTGTCCGGGGGGAGATCAAAGGTCCAGGACTAAAGGGCCTGAGTCCCCTGGCCCTTTCCGGTGTCTCCTGTGATGTATGCCATTCGGTAAAGGCCCATACCCATTGGGAGACACCGTCCCGTCAACCGGAAAACGCCTCATTTATCCTCTCCCCGGGGGAGGATGGGGAGGAGAGTGGTTATATTCTCACCAAATACGGCCCCAATCCTCCTGATGAATGGTG